>DATHNK010000296.1:0-8852 GCA_035486075.1 Bacteroidia bacterium | reverse complement strand
CCTGTTGCCAGGAAAGGCATTGGAATGAGGTAAAAAAGTGTTCCTTTGTATTTCGAGAATAATATCATATCAGTTATAAATTAATGCCCATACCATTATCAGTATTCCTATGGCTGCAGCTATCCACAAGGGATTGAAGCCCGGATTATTGTTTATGTCGTAGGAGCCGTTTGTGTAATTGAATTCGTAGAGTTTCATTTTTTTTCAGTGGTCAGTGGTCAGTTTTCAGTGACCTGTAGTGTTAACTATTTTGTAAACTTTCCCGTTAAAGCGCACTTCTTCCATGCCGGGCTCCCAGTACTTCACTCCGAAATATTTCAGCACTTTATATTCCTCATCCGCAAGGCCATCATCATAAGCTTTCAGCGGAGTGTTGGCAAGCAGGTACCGGTAAAGGAATTCGTCGTTGGGCAAGGCCTGCCATTTCCTGCTGAAGGTTTCCGGGATCACTATGTTTTCTGTTTGATGGGTTTGATAGGTTATCATAATTTCAGGCACTTTTATTATTAATTCTGAATGGTTAGTTATTTTGCAGGTGTTCAATTATTTTACACAATGCGAATACTCCGTATGGTTGCGGAGTAATAATTTTGGCATTGTGTATAGTAATTATATCTTTTGTGGTGCAGGAAAGGCTTGGTATGCCTGGAGATTGAATTTCTTCCGGTATGAAAGGGAAGCCATGCTCCGTAGTGTTGTTTTGTGTGTTTTGGTTTGTATTCATAATTTAGTTATATTGGTTAAATACCTGTTATTGGATTATTTTGAAATATGAGCCACGTTAACCAGCCAAGTACCAATACTTCCGCCATAATTATAAGGAGAAGCAGGACTCTCGTGTTGACAGGGCGCTTGGGAATAAGTCCTGTTATTTTTAGTTTTTTAAGCATGTTATATAGTTAGATTTATTTATATTTTGGCTAATTTTCTCTTTACTGTTTCCTTGTTTTCTTTCATGTATTTCTGAATTACTTTAAGGGCGGCAGGATTCCGGGAAAGGCGTTCCGGATAATATTTTGCCCACTGGTAAATAGTTATTATTGCCATATCAATCTCCTGTGCAATAGCTATTTGCAGGTCACGGTCAACCTGCGCCAGGTTACGCATTTGTGTAGTTAGTGTTGGTTTTGTCATTTTTTGTATATATTTGCGTCATAATTTGGACACAAAAGTAGACAAAAGTTTGAATAAGTGTCTAATTAATGTACAAAAATTATTAACACTGCTATTATGTGATTATGCATCAGGGAGAATATTTAAAAAAGGCTGTACATAAGAGTAATCTTACGGTTGGGGAGGTTGCCCAGGGTATTGGTATATCCAGGGCTAACATGTATCTTTTATTCAGGAAGGAACTTCTTGATGACTATTATGTAGACAAAATTAGACAAATTGGGCTTGATTTAGACAATATTAAACCTCAAAAGGGGTTATTGAAAGAACCCAAGCCGCATTATGCTGATGATAAGGATGTACAAATTCCTTATTATGAGGCTAATGTAAGAATGGGGAGCGGAAATAACTTTGGTGAACAGGTTAAAAATGCTTCCTATTTTTTATCCATCCCTCATTTTGCAGATTGTGATATTGCCGTGCGTGTTAATGGCCACAGTATGTATCCGAAATATTGCAATGGTGATATTGTGGTTTGCAAAACGATAGTCGATCATAGCCACATCTCTTATGGGGAACCGCACATAGTTGTTCTTGCCGATTATTCGGTGCTGAAATATATACATCCGCACACTACCGATAAAACAATGTATATACTAAAAAGCGCCAATGAAAAATTTGAACCTATGGAGATAAAACGCCAGGATGTGTTGAGTGTTTACCTGGTGAGGGGTAAATTGGAACTGACTTAATTTTTTTATAGTTTTGAAACATGGAAACCAACACACCACCCGTTCAATCGCCCGAAGATAAAGCGTATTTGAGAAAACAACTTATTAAATTCTTCCTTTTTCTGGGAGTTTCTGTTGGTGTTTCATTGTGGCTGATGATAGATGACATCTGGCCTGCATCAAAGCTGATAGACCTTCAGGCTGGCTGGTTCAATGGGGAATATTACCCCAAACTTACTTTCGCTGTTGTCTGGATTTTTGTGCTGCTGGTTTTCGCTGCTGTTTTTTCAGTTGTAGACTGGGTTTGGCGTAAGATCACAGGGAAGAAATAAGCCGTTTTATGCCGTTATTTTCATATTTTTGCCTCACTGCCTGTTAATAATTAGGATGTTGCAAGTATGAAAAAAATTACGCTTTCTTTAGTTCTGTTATTTTGTTTAGGAATAAGCGGCGTGCAAGCCCAATACACGCTTCTCCACTCGTTCTCCGGCCCTGATGGTTCCGACCCCTATGGTTCTTTAACCCAATCGGGCAACACGCTATATGGGGTTACTACATTGGGCGGTGCCCATGGGTATGGTTGTCTTTTTTCCATTAATGTAAACGGCAGCGGATACAGAGATATGTTTGATTTCAGCACTCCTACGGGGCAGTTTCCTATGGGTAAATTGGTTATGGCCGGAAATAAATTTTACGGAATGGCAGCAGGAGGCGGTGCCAATAACGACGGACTTGTTTTCTCGATAGATACTACAGGTGGGGGATATATTGACCTGCTCGATTTTAACGGCACAAACGGCGCAAATCCTTTTGGTTCCATCATTCTAGCCAACAATAAATTATACGGAATGACCTTCAACGGAGGCGCTAAAAGCGATGGCTGCATTTTTTCGTTAAACACAAATGGAACGGGTTACAAAACCATTCTTAACTTTAATGATACCAATGGAGCTTATACCGAAGGCACTCTTTTAATTAACGGGAAAGTACTCTATGGAATGGCCCAAAATGGGGGCACGTATAGTTCAGGCGTAATTTTTTCCCTGGATACGGATGGCAGCCGATATAAAAACCTGTATAATTTTAATGATACCAACGGGGCGCATCCGGAAGGAGCATTGATACTTTCAGGGCATGAGTTGTTTGGAATGTCGTATAACGGAGGCGGTACAAACTCCGGCGGAACTATTTTTTCCCTGGATACTAATGGTGGCAATTTCCGTAACCTGTATGATTTCCTTTTGGCAACGGGCTCTAACCCCTATGGCGATCTGCTTCTTTCGAACGGAGTGCTATACGGCATGGCTACTGCCGGTGGCACCGGCGACAGTGGTGTAATTTTCAGTATGGATACCGATGGCACAGCGTATACCTACCTGTTTGGGTTTAACAGCAACAACGGAGGATTGCCCCGTGGCGATCTGACGCTTTATGGTGGAATGTTCTATGGAATGACTTCGGCCGGTGGCGGGTCAAATGATGGAGTAATATTTAGTTTTAAACCAATCATTTTAGGAACAGAGAATGTGGAAACAGTTTCCGGTTCTATAAATATTTACCCCGATCCGAATAAAGGGATGTTTGCAATTGCCCTCAGTCATGCTGAACTTGTTTCAGCATCGCAGCCTATTGTTGAAATTTATAACACACTTGGGCAGCAAGTTTACAGCAAAAGCTACCAGCCATCAGCTAACGGATATCAGCGAATTGATTTGAATGCTCCCGCCGGAGTTTATTTGTATAGGGTTGTTTCGGCAAATGGAGAATTGATAGGTGAAGGTAAATTAGTTGTTCAGAAATAAAGGAATCCTTCGTTTTCCAATATTTAGTACATTTGCACTCCTTAAAAAAGGGAAAGTACTAAGTTATAGGAAGTAACTAACTGACTTTTAGTATTTCAAATAGATTAAGGTCCTGTGGCCGAGTGGCTAGGCAGAGGTCTGCAAAACCTTGTACGGCGGTTCGAATCCGCCCGGGACCTCCGGGTAAATTAAAAAAGGAAACTGAATGTTTCTTTTTTTAATTTGTAACTCGAGGTAAGGCGGAAGTGAAACAATCCGCCAGGGACCTCCGGCCTCAGAGTGAGTTTGGAATGTGATAGCAGTAGCCCGGACAAGCAATTTCATTCTGATTTTCTCTCTGTGCTCTTGTATACTTTTCCGTAAAAACTAACAGAATCATCAATAAAAGTTGGGGAAAAATAGGAACAAATACGTACTGGGTTTTCCGGAAATTGACAGTACAAAGTTTACGCTTGTGGGGGGCAAGGGTGCTAACCTTGGCGAACTGTCTAAAATTACAGGAATACTTGTGCCCGAAGGCTTTTGCGTTACTACCGAAGCGTATAAAAAGATCATCGGAAATAACCAGGAACTTACAAGTTTACTGGATGAATTAGAGCATCTCAAAGCAGGGGAGAGAGAAGCTATCAGGGAAGTTAGCGCAAAGATCCGGAATGCCATCGGGCGAATACCTATTCCGGAGGATATGGGAGATGAGATCATGGAATATCTTACAAAACTTGGCGAAGAAGATGCCTTTGCCGTGCGGTCCAGCGCTACTGCGGAAGACCTGCCTGCGGCATCTTTTGCAGGACAGCAGGATACTTATTTAAACATTCTTGGAAAGTCGACCCTGAAGTATATCAGCAAATGCTTGGCATCGCTGTTTACAGAAAGAGCAATAATTTACCGCCTTCAAAACGGCTTCGACCACTTGAAAGTCCAATTGTCTGTGGTTGTTCAAAAGATGGTATCTCCTAACGTGGCAGGAATTATGTTTACAGCCGATCCGGTCACTTCCAACAGAAAAGTTTTATCTATCGATGCCAGCTTCGGACTTGGTGAAGCTCTGGTTTCCGGACTAGTGAATGCTGACAACTACAAGGTGAGTGATGGCAAGATCATCAACAAGAAAATATCCACCAAAAAACTGGCTATTTATGCCTTAAAAGCTGGCGGTACGCAAGAACAGGAAATTGAACAGGATAAGCAGAACATGCAAGCATTGAGCGATGAGCAAATATTGCAGCTGGAACAAATTGGCAGAAAGATTGAGGAACATTTAGGTTGTCCGCAAGATATTGAATGGTGTTTGGCAGATGATATATTTTATATTGTTCAGAGCCGACCCATTACTACTTTGTTCCCCATCCCGGAAGCGAGTGATAAAGAAAATCACGTTTACATTTCTGTAGGCCATCAGCAAATGATGACCGACCCTATGAAACCATTGGGATTGTCTTTATGGCAGCTAACAGCTTTTCGGCCTATGTTTAAAGCCGGTGGAAGGTTATTTGTTGATGTTACGCAACAGCTCGCTTCACCCGGTGGCAGAGAAATATTATTGAAGGCTATGGGAGAACATGACCCTTTAATAAAAGATGCAATTATGACCATAGTAGAAAGAGGAGATTTTGTTAAAGAGTTACCCAAGAGTAAGGATACTGCGAATTCCGATACAAAGACTGAACCCCTTTAGGATAGTTTATGTAAATTCGTTGTGAGCATGAACGGATTTGTTGCGACCTGAATATTGACTTTCAAACTTAAATAAGTATGCAAAAAATAAAATTGAATAATGGAGTTGAAATGCCGATCCTGGGATTTGGCGTTTTCCAAATAGCGGATGCCGCAGTGTGCGAAAAATGTGTTATAGATGCTATTGAAACAGGTTATCGTCTTATTGATACTGCGGCTTCATACATGAATGAGCAGGCGGTTGGTAATGCTATAAAAAAATGTGGCATAGCAAGGAGCGAGTTATTTATTACCACAAAACTTTGGGTGCAAAACACCGGATATGACAATACCAAAAAAGCGATTCAAAAATCATTGGACAGATTGCAGTTAGACTACCTTGATTTGTATTTAATTCATCAGCCTTTTGGGGATGTTTTCGGTTCTTGGCGTGCGATGGAGGAACTATATGAAGCAAAAAAAATCAGGGCAATCGGTGTAGCGAATTTTAAAATGGACCAACTAATGAACTTAATTGTGTTTGGAGCCAAAATAAAGCCTGCCGTAAATCAAATTGAAACTCATCCTTTCAACCAACAGCAAGATGCACAAAAGTTTTTGCAGGACAATAACGTTCAAATTCAATCCTGGGGGCCTTTTGCGGAAGGAAAAAACAATATTTTCAACAATGAACTGCTTGTTGCACTGGCAACAAAATATAAGAAAAGTGTTGCACAGGTAATTCTTCGCTGGCTTACACAACGGGGAGTGATGGCTATTCCGAAATCAGTTCGCAAAGAAAGAATGGCTGAGAACTTCAATATTTTTGATTTTGACTTAAGTTCAGATGACATGGAGGCTGTTAAAAGTTTAGATACTAAGACGAGTCTATTTTTTGATCATCGTGACCCGGAAATAATAAAGTGGATGGGTACAAGAAAACTGGATATTTAGAAATAATTTATCTAACAGGCTATCAATAAAATCATGCCGGATTTTAAACCACAAATTGAAAACGATCCTGCCATCGTTTCTGAGTTGATAAAGGGCAGTCAAATATCACTGGAAGAATTAAAGCAAAACATTCAAACAAAATCCGGAACGGATGTATTTGATTTTATACTGGAAGATATCCGGCAATTAAAGTTGAGTTTGACAAATCCTCAAACTATAGCTGCAATAATGGCCGGTATCAATGCATCATCATGGGTCAATGAAAAAATGATGGAGTGGTTAGGTGAAAAAAATGCAGCAGACACGCTTTCTTTATCTGCACCGAATAATATTACTTCGGAAATGGGGCTGGAGCTAATGGACGTGGCGGATGTTATTCGTCCCTATCCGGAAGTAATTGCGTATTTACAACAGACGAAAGATGATAATTTTTTGGATGGAATGCTTGAGTTTAAAGGTGGAAAAGAAAGTCAGGAAGCCATCTACGCATATCTTAACAAATACGGTATGCGATGCGCCGGTGAAATTGATATTACGAAGACTCGCTGGAGTGAAAAACCAATTACACTTGTCCCCATAATTCTCAGTAACGTCAAAAACTTTGAGCGTGGTGCAGGCAAGCGAAAATTTGAGCAAGGGCTTCAGGAAGCATTGAAAAAAGAGCAAGAGCTACTAGAGCGATTGAAACAATTACCGGAAGGTGTACAAAAAGCAGAAGAAACAAAACAAAAAATAAGCCTGCTGCGGAATTTCATCGGTTACCGGGAATATCCAAAATACAGTATTATTAGCCGCTACTTTGTTTACAAGCAGGCTTTGATAAAAGAAGCAGCTCAACTTGTACTAGCCAATATTATTCGGGAAAAAGAAGATATATGCTATCTCACTTTTGAAGAATTTCGGGAGGTAGTAAGCACAAATAAACTGGATTTCTCCGTCATAAACAAACGAAAAGACGAACACAAATTACATGAAAAACTAACTACCCCGCGTGTTATCACCTCCGATGGTGAAATTGTTACGGGCAAGTACAAACGAGAAGACATCCCTATTGATGCATTGGTTGGCCTGGCTGTCTCTTCCGGAGTTATAGAGGGACGGGCAAGGGTTATCTTAAACATGGAAGAAGCTAATTTGGAAGCCGGAGATATATTAGTCACCACCTTTACAGACCCAAGTTGGACGCCCTTATTTGTATCTATAAAAGGCCTGGTAACTGAGGTTGGCGGACTGATGACCCATGGAGCAGTTATAGCAAGGGAATACGGCTTGCCTGCCGTTGTAGGAGTAGAAAATGCTACTAAACTGATAAAAGACGGACAAAGAATACGGGTGAATGGAACGGAAGGATATATAGAAATACTATAAACTAAATGAAAAAAACAGCATTAATTTCAGGTGCAAGCATTGCAGGGCTTACCTTGGCGTATTGGCTAAACCGCTATGGTTATAAAGTTACAGTTGTAGAAATTTCAGCAGGGCTAAAAAAAGGCGGTTCACCGGTTGATATCCGAGGTGATGCCCTTGATGTAGTTGAACGGATGGGAATTCTCGAAAAAATAAGATCGGTGAGGTTAATAACCACAATAGAATTTGTGAATGCCCAAAACGAATGTGCAGGTATATTAAACGGTTTGGGAAAAGATGAATCGGGAAAGGATATTGAGTTGCACCGGAATCATTTGATAGAAATTATCCGTGAATCTGCAGGGCCGGATATTGAATATCTTTTTGGCAACAGTATCCAAACAATTGTACAGGATGATGATAAAGTGAAAGTGGCTTTTAAAGACGGGCAGAAAAGAAATTTTGATTTTCTATTTGGTGCGGATGGTGTACACTCCGCCGTCCGGAAACTGGTTTTTGGTGCCGAACAAAATTTTAATCACTTCTGCGGAGCATACTTTGCCATTTTAAATGTAGACGAAAATATGGAAGGGCGCAATGCAGGACGGATGTATAGTATTCCCGGTAAAATGGCAGGAATCAGCGAAAAAGGTAACTCAATATTGTTATTCAGGTCACCAAAATTAGATTACGATTATCGGAATACCCGACAACATAAGCGAATACTGGAAGAAAATTTTTCGGGGTATGGTTGGCAAATACCCGGAATTTTAAAAGCTATGGCCGATTCCGATAATTTGTATTTCGATGAAATATGCCAGATTAAAATGCCGTTGTGGACAGATGGTCGTATTGCATTGGTTGGGGATGCTGCATACTGTGCGGGTTTCCCCACAGGCATGGGCAGTAGTTTGGCAATACAAGGTGCAAGCCTATTAGCAGATGCTATAGTTAAAAGCGCTGATTATAAAATTGCTTTTCAAAAATACAACGAGACGCTCCGGCCGGTAGTAGAACAATCGCAAGCTATTGTTTATGCCGGGCTTTCATTTTTATTGCCCGAAACACAGGAGGCAATTGACGAGAGGAACAAGGGGGCGTATTGAAATAACTACCTCTAACATTGTTTGCCAAAATACGGAATGTCATTTACTGTATTGACTTTATTACTTTTCGAAATTGTTCTTTAATCAAATCAGTACCTAAATTATTTATACTTCCTATATGGGTGTGATTCAATTGTGCAGGC
>DATHNK010000295.1:0-3511 GCA_035486075.1 Bacteroidia bacterium | reverse complement strand
AATCCGGAATGGTTCAATCGGGACAGGTTTGTATTGTCAGCCGGTCATGGCTCAATGTTATTGTACAGTTTACTTCACCTCACCGGGTATGATTTGCCTTTGGAAGAAATCAAAAAATTCCGTCAATGGGGAAGCATAACGCCCGGACACCCTGAACGCGGATTAACCCCGGGTGTTGAAACAACTACGGGCCCCCTTGGCCAAGGCTTTGCCAATGGAGTTGGCATGGCAATAGCTGAAGCCTATCTGGCAGCTCGCTGCAATAAACCCGGCTTCGAAATTATAAACCATTACACTTACGGTTTGGTCAGCGACGGCGATCTTATGGAAGGCGTGTCGGCAGAGGCTGCACCACTGGCAGGGCATTTAAAACTTGGTAAATTAATTTACCTGTACGACAACAACCACATAACACTCGCCACGTCAACACAGTCCATGTTTACTGAAGATCATGCAAAACGGTTTGAAGCTTATGGCTGGCATACGCAATCGGTAGAAGATGGAAATAATTTGGATGCTATTGAAAATGCCATTCATGCAGCACAACAAGAAAAAGAAAAACCTTCGCTTATTCTTATACGCACGCATATCGGGTATGGCTCTCCGAATAAGCAAGATACTTGTGCAGCCCATGGTTCAGCACTAGGGGAAGAGGAAGTGAAGCTTACTAAAAAGAATCTGAATTGGCCCCTGATTCCAAATTTTTTAATTCCGCTTAAAGCGAAAGCGCATTTTCATAAGGCTATAAAAAATGGAAATGAATTTGAAAGTAACTGGAAAAAGCAATTTTCACTTTACAAAAAGAAATACCCAAAACTGGCAGATGAACTAACCGACTTAATAAACGATAAACTGCCCAAAAATTGGGATTCAGACATTCCTGAATTTCCGGTTGATAAAAAAGGCATGGCAACCCGTGTAGCCTCCGGAAAAGTAATGAATGCATTCTATTCAAAACTCCACGGCTTTATTGGCGGTTCCGCCGATTTGAATACATCCACATACACAGAACTTAAAAATGCTGGAAGTTTTGAAAGCCCATCCATGGCAATTGGAGATTTGCAGGGTACCGCCACAGGAGGATGGAGTTACGCAGGACGTAATTTATATTACGGAGTTCGTGAACATGCCATGGGCTCCATTTCTAACGGAATGGCGGCGCATGGGGGTATTATTCCGTTTACAGCTACGTTTCTTACTTTTTCAGATTATATGAGACCTGCAATTCGTCTGGCGGCTTTAATGGAATTAAATGAAATTTTTGTTTTTACGCATGACAGTATTGGCTTAGGTGAGGACGGTCCTACACATCAATCGGTGGAACACCTTGCAGCGCTCCGTGCAATTCCACGATTAATAGTTCTCCGCCCCGGTGATGCTAATGAAACAGCAGTAGCATGGCGTATAGCTATTGAATCTCAAAAAGCCCCGGTGGCGTTAATTTTATCGAGGCAGGAGTTACCAACAATCGACAGGAAAAAATTTTCTTCTGAGAAAGATGTTCGTTTAGGCGCATATATATTATATGCCGTTCCAAAACCTGATTTGATATTAATTGCAACAGGTTCGGAGGTTAATTTGATAGTGGAAGCACAAGAAAAATTAAGCAAACAAAAAATTTCTGTTCGCCTTGTTTCCATGCCAAGTTGGGAACTATTTGAAAAGCAACCCAAAGAATACCGGGATAAAGTTCTTCCGAAGAATATAGTCAAATTGGCTGTGGAAGCGGGCATATCTCAGGGTTGGAGCCGATATGTTGGAGATAACGGAGAAGTTATAAGCATTGATACTTTCGGAGCTTCAGCTCCCGGAGATGTGTTAATGGAAAAGTTTGGATTCACAGTTGAGAATGTTTGTAAACGTGCCATTGCTCTGGTAAAGAAAAATAAAGTATGACAAATGCAACGGATAAAATACACCCGGTTGGAATTGCTGCAGATCATGGAGGATTTGAGTTGAAGGAGTATTTAATTAAAATATTGAGAGAAGCGGGATATGAAATAATTGATTTTGGTAACACGGAATTAGTTCCCTCAGATGATTATCCTGATTATATAATACCACTCGCTAAGGCCATATCAAATGGTACTGTTTCTCGTGGTATCGCTATATGCGGAAGTGGGGTGGGGGCTTGCATTGCAGCCAATAAAATTGTTGGAGTAAGGGCTTGCCTTATTCATGAAAAATTTTCGGCACAACAGGGTGTTGAGGATGATGCGATGAATATGATTTGCCTCGGGGGACGTGTGGTTGATCCCGAATTCGCATTAAAGCTGGTCACAATTTTTATGGCTTCTGAATATATTGATGTGGAAAGGCATACACGTCGGCTTGCAAAGATTACAGAATTAGAGAATATTGAAAAGAATATATAGATGATGGAGATAAGCCCTCTTGCCGGAAAACCGGCAGAACAAAATATATTAATTGACATTCCAAAACTTGTCGCCTCTTATTACACAGGCCTGCCAGACCCTTCAGTGGCCGGGCAGCTTGTTTCGTTTGGTACCTCAGGACACAGAGGTTCTTCGTTTAAAAATACATTTAATGAAAGGCATATTCTGTCCATTACACAAGCCATTTGCTTCTATAGGAAAAAAGAAAAAATAGACGGACCCTTATTTTTAGGATTTGATACACATGCCTTATCCGCACCTGCATTTGCTTCCGCCATGGAAGTATTGGCAGCTAATAATGTAGATGTAATGATTTCGGAGAAGGATGAATATACGCCTACTCCGGTTGTATCTCATGCTATTTTAAAATATAATTTCGACAGGCAAACAGGTTTGGCAGACGGCATTGTTATTACACCTTCGCATAACCCGCCTGATGACGGAGGTTTTAAATATAACACTCCCGACGGAGGCCCCGCAGCCACTATCGTTACTAATTGGATTGAAGCTGAAGCAAACAAGTTATTGCGTAATAATTTGCAACAGGTAAAGAGAATCTCATTAAATAAAGCGCTCCAAGTTTCTACCACACACCGGCATGATTTTGTAAATGCTTATGTGAATGACCTTGAAAATACCATTGACATGGATGTTATTCGTAATTCAAAAATAAAAATGGGTGTAGACCCGCTTGGTGGTGCAGGTGTTCATTACTGGGGACGCATTGCAGAGCGGTATAGTTTAGACTTAACAGTTGTAAATAAAATTGTTGACCCAACCTTCAGTTTTATGACTGTTGATTGGGATGGACAAATCCGGATGGATCCCTCATCTTCATACGCTATGCAGGGATTGATTAAAATGAAGGATAAATTTGATATCTCCTTCGCTTGCGACACCGACCATGACAGGCACGGTATTGTGACAAAAAGTTCAGGCCTTTTAAATCCGAATCACTTTTTATCGGTAGCTGTTCATTATCTTTTACAAAATCGTCCTGAATGGCACAGTTCAGCTGCCATTGGGAAAACTGTTGTAACAACTCAATTGATCGACCGTATTACGGAAAGATCAGCCAGGAAATCGTATGAAGTGCCTGTAGGATTTAAATGGTT
>DATHNK010000294.1:0-11278 GCA_035486075.1 Bacteroidia bacterium | reverse complement strand
TCTGCTTCTATCATAACGTCGTAAAGGTCTACATATTTTTCCAGATACCTTCCTACTTTGCACTTTGCTTTCGACATGGAACTGATATACGTAATGGGTAATTGCAGCGGAATGCCGAAATCCATAAGTATATCAAACTCGTCACTCACAAAGTTATCAATAAATTGTGAAGATGGTTTGAAATACCAGTTTAATTCTTTCAAAGCATAATATTGGTGCATCATAGAACCATTAAGGCCCAATGGGAGTTCCTTTACGTTTATGAACCCAAGTGATTTTACCTGCTTACCCAAATTACGAAGAGTCTGAACATAGTTTTTCATCAGTTCCACATCGTCAGGACTATCTCCGCAATATATAATGCCGATGCTGCCGGCACTGTCAATATTCATAATAGCACGTCCGCGCGAATGGTCTTTATGTTGTTTCAGCAACATATACTCTCCAATTTTATTCCTTATATTTTTAAAATACTCCAATCTCTTAAAATTAGCCTGCTTGTCTGTTTTGAAAAACGCAAGATAGGAAACTTATAAAATATGCCTTGAGGAAAGCAATTTTAAAGAAATTGAGAAATAGGTAAAACAGTAGTTAAATATGGTATTTCAAACGAAATATTCCCGGATTGAGATGAAATCCGTATTAAATATTCAATAAATAATGTTGTATGTAATGAAAATAAAGTATCTTTGTGTTGCTTCCTTTAACGAGGAGGGTGGGCCGGGAGGAACTTGCTTCCTCCCTCCATCCTCTGTTTACCTCTGTTCGCGACCTGTTATATGTGTGTTTTTTTACGAACGAGGCTTCGTGCATTAAGTTTACAGGAAATTATATAGTAAGTATTTCCATTTTAATTATATAGTATTTAATTCAGCCATAGGGTTTGTATTGGTTTCATGCAGTAAATCCTGAACTTTTGCTTTTGTGAGCGGTTTAATAATATAATCTTTAACCAGTGTATTGGCATGTGCCTGGTCAATATCTGTAGGGTTTACCGAGGAAGATAAGATGTAAATGGTTATACGCTCCTTTATTTTTTCGGGCATATTACTGAATTTTTCCAGCCATTCCCAACCGTTCATTTCAGGCATATTCAGATCAAGAAAAATAATGGTTTGATGAGAAGGTATGGATAAAGCATATTCCTTTTCGAAATAGTTCAGCGATTCAACCGGGTTGTTGAAGCACTTGGCTATTTTACCGCCTGTGGCCGATTTTATGGCTGCCCTGCAGGCAAGGTTATTGATGGGGTCATCATCAATAATTATAAAATTTAACAAGTCGTTTTGCGTTTCCATAATTATAAAACTAACGGGACGGGAATTCAATTGTTACTGTTGTTCCTTCATTGGGTTTACTCTTAATGCTTATCTTTCCCCCAAGCGCTTCCACATGAACTTTACACATGTAAAGACCAATGCCTTTACCTTCAACATGGGTATGGAAACGCTTGTAGAGCCCGAACACCTGATCTTTTTTCTTTGGGAGATCGATACCCAAGCCATTGTCTTTAAAAGTTAACACAATTTTTTCTCCCGGTTTCTTACTGCTTATTTCAATTACCGGCAACACACCCGGTTTATGAAATTTAATGCTGTTTGAAATCAGGTTGTAAAAAATACTGTAGAGATAGCTCTTTATGGTAAACAACTCATCTACAGAATTGAAATTGGTCACAATTTTCACGTTTTGCTTCTTAACGAGGGGGCGGACCTGGACTTTTATTTCATCAATAAGGTTTGAAAAATATATTTTTTCTTTTTGTTCATTCAGTTGTCGTTTGGTATGCAGGATCTGGTTCAGATCCATTATCACACTGTCCAGCTTCTTCACGCTGCCGGAAAGGCCGCCAAGCATTTCCAGCTTTTCGCTTTCATTCAGGGTATAGTTGGAAATGGCATCACTCAGCCCCATTATATTAGCTACAGGAGCCCGCAAATTATGCGAAACTATGTAGGCAAATTGTTCCAGGTCCTTGTTCCTTTCGGCAATGTCCGAAATCATTTTTTCACGCTCCAATTCTGCCAGTTTGGTGGAGGTGATATCGCGCATGCTCACTACCATTCCCATGATAGCGTTATAACTATCCTTTACGGGCGATAATTTGCGGGAATGCCAGCAAATGGAACCATCGGTACGCATATAATTTCCTTCGTACTGTATATACTCACCATTGATAACCCGGTTATACATTTCAAGCGAAGTTTCCTTTGGTTCATCTAAAATGAAATCTCCGATAAAATCACCTTCTTTCAAAGGTTTGCCGAGCGCTTCCATATATTCGCGGGTAGCATAGTTGTTATAGGAAACTATGTGCAGTTCCTTGTCCAGCAAAATATAGGATATTTCAGTATTGTCAAGGATGGTACGCAAATTAGCTTCCGATTTTTGCTGGGCTTCCTCAGCTTCTTTTCTGGAAGAAATATCCTCCGCAATTCCAATTAAATATTGAATTTTACCCAACGGGTCGCGCGAACAGGAAATATTCAGGTTTACCCAGATAACATCGCCATCTTTGGTGAGGTAACGTTTTTCAATTTTGTATCCGTCAATACTTCCTTCAATCATTCTGTCCAATTCATCCTGGTCAATGAAATGGTCATCCGGATGGGTTAGATCATTAAACGATAATCCCTTGATTTCGGCTAATGAATAGCCCAGCATCTGGCACATGCTGTTATTGGCATTCACTATCTTTTTATCAATAGTGGCCCATGCTATTCCGATAGTGGAGATATTGGTTATTACCCGGTGAAACTGTTCGCTTTCACGTAAAGTGTCTTCTGTTTTATTTTTCTCAGAAATATCGCGCAGGTTTAATACCAGTGCATTTACGTGAGAGTCGTTCAGCAGATTGGTTATGGTGCCTTCGCACCAGCGATAGCTATTATTTTTATGGTGAACACGGAGCTGCAGGTAGAATGATTTCCCGGGGGTTTTCATCAACTGCTTCATCATTTCGGTCATCCTGGGCGATTCCTCCATGTGAATCATTTCGAACAACGATTTCCCTATGCATTCTTCCTGTGTAAACCCTAGTATTTTTGTAATGGAAGGACTAACGTAAGATAAAACACCTTCGGCGGACATCAATGTTTTAAGATAGCTGCCATGCTCAACCAGCGCACGGTAATAAGCCTCGTGCTGGCGTAGAGTATCTTCCGCCTTTTTACGTTCAGTAACCTGGCGGAAAATACTTTGTGCATTTACAACATCGTTATCAATAACCTTCGTACTAACGTAGCTATCGGCAAACTCAACCCGCTTGCTTATAAAGTCTATTTTCTCCTTACGGAGTACCTTTTCGATGAACTCAGCCTCATGCCGCGAATCTTCAAGCATTAATATCTTAAGTTGCATATGCTGTTTCTTTTTTTGCTTCGTTAGTTTCCTTTTACGCATTGGACTTTCCTTTAACGTATTCGTTCTGTACTTCCTGTTAATACTTATTTTATCGTCTTTCCTGTAAAGCGCTCATTGATTCAATTACTTCCAGCGAATAATTATCCTTAGCTTGCATGTATCCCACGGAATCAACCAAAAGGGCTCCTACTTTGCGTTTTTCGAAAGAGGCTGAGTAACCCAGGTACACAATTTCTTTTCCGAGTTCTTTGGCACGCATTAAAGCCTGGAACATAGCTTGCCTGTATGGTTTGTATGCTTCCTGGTAATCATAGTCAATACCTACCATCATATAGTTGTATGCTTTTTCTGTTAGAAAGCTAAGCATAACAGCTACCGGTTTTCTTTCCGTTCTTGTATCGAATTCAGGCTTTAAAGTAAGTGTGAGTATTTCCCAGCTTGGATTTTGTGCCATGTTCTCAAACATTTTATAAGGCAGCGTGAATGTATTTAATTCAAGGCTTTTGTTTTTTACATTCAGGTAAAGCTGATACCAGTGTTTTATTTCCTCCGGTGCAGGGTTTTTACAAACGGCTAATTCATATTTATCCTCGTGATGTAGTACATCTTGTCTGATGTGTTTTTGCATTCTTTTTGATAATGTTGCCATAAACTCCTGACGTGTATTCCATGTTGAAATTTCCGCATTGTGGCTTTTAGGCATATTTACTTTAAAATAGCCGTTTTCCATCATAAATCCATCCACATCGCTATCGCCCTGGGGTAAGTCTCTCAGCATCGTTGAACTGGTGTGATATTCTTCCTGGAGAGCAGCTATTTTTTTCAACAAAATATCGAGTGCGTCTTTCCAAAGCGCTGAAGAGCGGTCAATATAAAGGTGATTGCCACCGGTGATATTTGAACCAGTTGCCAATACTTTGGAAACTAAATAATAAGGATCACCCGTAGCACGTTGCGCTTCAATTTGAGATGAAACAGTTTCTGGCGCAAGCATATCATCTTTCCACATGGAAGTAGTGAGGAAGGTAGCAAGAACAGGAGTTTTAAGAGCGTCCTTGATAATTATATAATCAAAAACCCAATTGTCTTCTTCCTTTTCATTTCCAGTGAAACTATTTTCCAGGAACTTCATTCCTTCCCAATTGTATGAACCTCTTTCGCCTAACAATTGATTCCAGATGTCTTTGTCAATTTGGCTGATGGATTTGCAATGAATAACTTCAAAGTTTGTTTCGGTGATTTCAGCCGGTGCCAATTGTTGCGTTTTTTCTGTTTTAGCCGGAGTAATTTTGAAAGCTTTGTAGATCTGTTCAATGGTAAAGTTTTCTTCCGCCAGAACTTCTTTCAGGTTCTTGTCCAATGCCTGAACCATTTTCTCTATTTCTTTAAAACTCTGATTCCTGGTTATTGTAAACCTTACACCGGTATTTTTCATTGGAACAGCTGAAAAAATTCCCAGATTCAGATAGAAACCGTCATTAATCATCCGGGTTATCATTTTGTATCCGATCTTCGGAAGGCTTACTCCTATAAAGAATACAGGAGAATCAGTCTCTGAAATAAGAGGAAGTTCATATTTCTTTATCAGCGTATTGGCATACTTGATACTGGATTGCAATTGTTGCTGAAAAAGATTTATTTCTTCTGACAGGTGGATCTTTGCAGAAGCTATGGCAGCTCCCAACTGGGAAGGTTGCATAGGGCCTGAAAAAATCATCGGGCCTCCGCATGTACGGAACCTGCGGGCCATTTCTTCAGTTGGAAAAATAAGCGCGCCGCCGCCTGTAGCAAAAGCTTTAGCGAAGGAAGTTGCAACTATCATTCTTTCATGAATTGGCTTTTTGCCCAATACATATCCTCTTCCGTTTTTGCCGTAGCAACTCATTCCATGGGCGTCGTCCACATAAAAATGGAACTCAGGATATTTTTCGAGCAACTGATATACTTGGTCTACTGGAGTAGCATCGCCAAACATGGAATATATACCATCGGCCAGGTACCAAACCTTTTTATAGGTTTGGCGCAAAACCTTTATTCTTTCCTCCAGCAGATCCATGCGGTTATGCCTAACCAGTTCAGTATGCACGCCTTTAGATTTAATTAGGTTTACTGCTGTTTGCACAGAATGATGCACCTGGTGGTCCAGTATTACCGCATCATTGCTTCCAATAAACAAGGGGATGGCTCCGATATGTCCTAAGGTAGTGGTGGGTGTAACTACTACATGGGCATCAAACAATTTCCCCAGGAGTCCTTCTAATTCCTGGTAATAACGGTTTGATATATAAGTTCTTGAACTCGAAAACTGAGTTCCATAGCAATCAATTGCATCTTTTGCGGCTTGCTTTAAACGGTTGTCAAATTCAAGCCCTAAATAGCTGCAGGAGCCAAAATTGATCACTTCTTTGTTGATTTCTCCATTCAAGAAAATTTTGCTTCCGTTCATCTTGAAGTTACTGGTATTCAGTTGGAGAACTTCTTTTTTTGCACCATAGGATATTATTTCGTCTACAGTGTCAATCATGGAGATAGTTTCTTTCATATTAGTGGGGTTAATAGGTTAGGGAGTAGTTTAGTCATTATAGGATGCAAAAGTATAGAGGCTGCGAATCACGAACATCAGTACGTTTACGGATTTTTTAAAATTTATCTATGTGATTTACGTACGTAATTATACGTACACAATATATTTTTTACGTAACTTTACCTACGTGATTTACGTATCAGGCTATGCATATAATATTTGTGTTTAAACCAAAAAGGTATTTAATTAATTTTATAACTTGTTAAAAATAAGTGAATAAGCCTACTTTTAGCAGTCCTTACATAAGTTTTGAAATTAAGGATGATATATTATATGTAACCTACTTACCGGGTGGTGCAATTGACCTTGAAATTGCAAAAGAAATTGTAAAATCAAGGCTTGAATACACCGAAAGTAAACCATATCCTATTTTAGTAATAGATAATGGAGTTGTTTCAATGAATAAAGAGGCTAGAGATTATTCTTCTGATAAAGATGGTGGATTGAAAGGGGCGCTTGCCGGCGCAGTGCTTTCAAAATCTGTTTACAGTGAATTTTTGGGCAACTTTTTTCTGCGAATTACGAAGCCCGAAATTCCTGCCAAAGTATTTACTGATAAAGCCAAGGCGTTGGAATGGCTGGAACAGTTTAAACCCAAAGTATAATTTTTTTAACTATATTTGCAAATTACAAGCAAATAAAAAATGGATTCCAGGTTAGAGGAGATTAATAATTTATTAATTCGTTATTCATTAGGAGATTTTGATTACAGCATTCAGCCTTCTGATAAGTATGATGAAATAGACGCTTTTATCACCAACATCAATATGCTTGGCGAGGAATTAAAAACCTCGGTAATATCACGCGACTACTTCAATAACATATTCCATTCTGTTTCCGACATGCTGCTTGTGCTGGATAACAAAGGAGATATTACCAGCATTAACAGGGCCGTAACTGACAAGCTCAGGTATTCTGAAAACCAGTTAAGGGAAACCTCCATAAATTTTATTGCCGGCGACGACAGCAAACTGTTTGAATACATAAGAAGTATGCTCAGCAAGAACAGCTTCCTTAATAACCTGGAAGTTGTTTTTCATTCCCTGGAACTTAATCCTATACCGGTAAGCCTGTCATGCAGCTATCTTTATAACCAGCACCAGGTTAGGATTGGGTACCTTATTATAGCGCGTGACCTTTCCAAGATAAAGGAATACGAGAACTCTTCCAAAGAAACAGAAAAGAAATTCAGGAAGGTGTTTGAAGATTCATCCGATTGCTTTTTCATTACAGATGCCGATGGAAAGTTTATTGACCTGAACCGTGCTGGCATGGATCTTTTAAAATGTACTGACTCCGCCATAAACAAGGATACCTTTTTCGACTATATATATGATGGCAATGAAAGAGATACTTTTATCCGCCAGATCAATGAAAAAATGATCGTTCCCGACTGCAAAGTAAAAATACGGGATAAGGAAAATACCATTATCGACTGCCTCATATCGGCCAATAAAATTATTAATGAATTTGGTGAAACTAAAGGGTTTCAAGGGACTATAAAGAACATGACGAAGCAAAAAGAAATAGAAAATCTTTTTGTAAGAACCATAGTAGATACCCAGGAAAAAGAACGCAAAAGGATTGTAAAGGACCTGCACGATAGTTTGGGCCAGCAATTGTCGGCCATTAAATTTTTCCTTGGAACCTTAAAGAGTATAAAAGGAAAGGTAGCGCCCGATAAATATGATGAACTGCTTACCAAGTCAGACAATGCTTTGAACGAAGTTATTGCTGAGCTATCTAACATTTGTTTCAATATTATGCCTGGCACACTGCAAAAATTCGGGCTCAGCCATGCCATTCATGAGCTTTGCAATAAAATTAAATTAAGTAATACCATTGATTTTATTACAGATATAGCCCCCGATTTCCCGATTCTCGACAAGAACCTGGAGGTTACCCTGTTCCGTATAATTCAGGAGTTCATCAATAACTCCATCAAGCATGGGTTTGCTAAAAAAGTGAGCATTAAAATGGTTTCCGACCCTGCAGAAGGCAAGCTGTTCATTGTTCTGAAGGATAGTGGAAATGGCTTTGATGTGAAAAAAGGAGAAGATCATGGCGGCATGGGATTAAGAAATGTAAGGTCGAGGATAGAATCATATACCGGTATTGTAAAAATTTCCAGTATTATTGGAACCGGAACGATGTATGAAATAATGATTCCTTATAAAGATTACTTGCCTAAATGAGCAGAAATGTACGAATTTTAATTGTGGATGACCACAAAATGGTGAGGGATGGTATCCGCTCCATGCTTGAGTTTCAGGAAACCAAGTTCAAGTTTTTTATCAACGAGGCGGTCGACGGGGAAGAAGGAGTGGAAATTGCGGGAAGTAATCCGTATGATATTATAATCATGGATTACCAGTTGCCGGGAATTGATGGAGCCGACGCGGCACGCCTGATATTGGAAAAGAACCCGGAGGCTAAGATACTGGCCCTTTCTAATTATAATGAATACATGTACATTGACCGGATGATAAAGACCGGCGTGAAAGGCTTTGTATTGAAAAATGTTACTCCGGAGGAGCTTATAAAAGCGATTGAAACCATATTGAATGGCAGCAATTATTTCTCGAATGATGTGGCTATTAAATTGCTGAATTTTGAAAATACCAATCCCGACTCATTCCGCAGCCGCTTGCACAGTTCAAAGGCAAAAATTTACGATGATCTTTCTACGCGTGAAATGGAAGTTCTGAAACTTATAGGCGAAGCAAAATCGAATGATGAAATTGCGGACCAGCTTAGCATAAGTAAAAGAACTGTTGAAACACACAAGCAGCATTTGCTGAAGAAAATAGGAGTTAAAAACACTTCCGGGCTTATAAAATTTGCCGTGGAAATGTTCCAGGAATAATTAGCCCATGGCGGCTAATAGCCTATGCGCTATACCTTCTTTCATGGCATAACGTGACAAGGTCATCTTTTTAATAGACAATTTCCTTATCGTTAGGTCCGTCAGTACCACCGAATACGAAAACATAGGGGCCCGCATTTGTATCAGTCCCGGCATTTGCAAACGTTCTTCAACGGTAGAGGTTATAATGTTATTATATAATTTTTCAAATTCGTTTAATGGAATTTCATACCCGTTCACCGGTTTTTCAGGTGAAGCAGTCCGGTTAATTATCATTTCAGCAAAACTTTCGAATGAACCGGAGGAGCCTATCAATTCAACAGGTTTATGAACTTCAGCCGCTTCAAATAAATCCTGAAGCATGGTTAAAATATGCTTCTCAACTTCTACTTTTTTAGTTACAATAGGGTCTGCCGGATGAAATATTTCATATAGCCTGGACACCCCCAGCGGGTAACTTCTCTTCCAAAATATTTCATTCCTATCCGCTATAATAAATTCCGTACTGCCACCGCCAATATCCATAATAAGGGAAGGTTCTTTGCCCAATAATCCCGTCAGTTTCACCCCTTCATATATCCATTCTGCTTCTTCCTCTCCCGATAATATTTTTATTTCAATCCCCGTTTCAATACGCATCCGGCGTGTAAAGTCTTTGCCATTGGCAGCATCCCTTACCGCAGAAGTAGCAAATGCATAATATTCATCCACATTAAATTCGTGCATCTTCTGACCGTGATTAAGAAGCGCTCTCACGGCTCTTTGCGTAGCTTCGGGCGTTATTTCCCTCCGATGAATTCCTCCCTTGCCAATCTCAACCGGCAACTCTTTGGAATAAATAAAAACAGGATTCCCCTGTTCATCTTTTTCAGCTATGAGCAGGTTGAAAGTATTGGTTCCTAAATCAAGTATGGCTATTCGGGGCATAAAAACAGTTATAAAAGATAAGAGTTGCGAGATAAGCGAAAATACAAATTACCTTCATACAACTTATCTCTCAACACTTATCTCTTTTTTAATTACATCCTCGGTTTCCAGGGGGTTTCAGGAGCATTCAGATCGTGTGCCAGTTTGCGGGATAGCATAAATAAGTAATCGGAAAGGCGGTTTAGATACTTAATTACCAATTCATCTACCGGTTCATTTTCGGCTAAAAGATTTACTCTTCTTTCAGCCCTGCGACATACACAGCGGGCAATGTGGCATTTCGATACAATCTCATGTCCACCGGGAAGTACAAAGTGTTTCATAGGAGGCAAAACTTCATCCATAGCATCCATTTCCTTTTCAAAAAGGGTAATATCATCCTCTGTAAGATGAGGTATCTTAACTTTTGATTTTTGCGGGTCAGAAGCCAGGGAAGAGCCAATGGTGAATAATCGGTCTTGGGTTTCCACTAAAATAGTTTTCTGGTGTTCGTCTGAAATAGAATCGCGCAACAACCCAATCCATGAATTCAGTTCATCAACGGTACCGTATGCTTCTATCCGCATGTGGTGCTTGGAGACACGTGTACCTCCTAAAAGGCCTGTCTGGCCTTTGTCGCCAGTTTTAGTATAAATTTTTAATGCCATTCTTATTTTTCCTTTTCAAGAAACAATTCTCTTAATTCAGGTGCTTCATGGGGTTTCAGTTTCCCGGCCAGCAACAAACTTAATTGTTTTCTTCTAAGCGCTTTATCGAAGCGTTCTTTTTCTTCATCTGTTTCAGGGACTATCTGCGGGACTTCAATGGGCCTGCCAAGCTGGTCAACCGCTACAAATACATACGTAGCATCATTCGATTTTACCTTTTTGCCGGTATTGCTGTCCTCCAGAAACACATCAATAAATACTTCCATAGAGGTGGTAAAAGCTCTTGAAACTTTGGCTTCGATGGTTACATAATCGCCCAGTTTTATAGCGCGCTCAAATGATACATGATTGACGGATGCAGTCACCACTACCCGGTGGCAATGCCTGTGCGCCGATATGGCAGCGGTAATATCCATCCAATGCAGAAGCCGCCCCCCCATTAGGTTTCCGAGTACGTTAGTATCATTCGGCAGGACTATTTCTGTAGATATGGTGTAACTTTCTTTAGGCGTTTTAGTTTTCATAATTTTAGTTTATATAATCTTCAGTCATACTCTTTCCGGACTTTGCGTGTATTTCTTTGTGTTCTTTGCGTGAAATATAAATAAATGAGATCTATTTATTACGGAGTAGCGCTTAAATATTGATTAAGATTTGAATATTGGTTATATTCCTTACAGGCCTTCAGAAAGGCATCTCTTAGCTTTCCGGAGAAAGGATTATTTGTATCCATTCTTTCCGGATGCCATTGAACCAGCAGGAAAAATTCCTCGTCGTGCTTTTTAGATTTTTCCAATCCTTCTATAACACCGTCATCAGAAATGGCTGTTGCAATGAGTCCCTTACCCGGCTTATCGGAAGCCTGGTGATGATGGGAATTTATTTCCCCTT
>DATHNK010000293.1:0-13222 GCA_035486075.1 Bacteroidia bacterium | reverse complement strand
GGAATCAGATTACAAACTTAGGAAATTAAGCAAACAGCATAGGGTCAAATTAAAATGGCAGGAAGTTTATACTCCCCATCATTAAATACCCTGTTAAAATTTTACTTGATCAGGTTAACACTGCCGGTATAGGAATGCTGGATATTCTTATTATCGGTGGCTTTGATCATATATACATATGTATCTTCCTGGCAAATAGAACCTCCCGCTTTAGCTCTTCCATCCCAACCGTTATTAATATCAGTAGAGTGGAATAACTGCATTCCCCACCTGTCAAAAATATACATCTCGAACGATTTAACATCATTACCTACCGCGATAAATACATCGTTCACTCCATCTCCATTAGGCGAGAATGCACTTGGAATATATAAAGTAAAGATAGGGTCAATCACAATGCAATCTATTATAGTATCGACACAACCGTGTTCGTTCATCACACCTAATTTAGCGCAAAAGGTTCCGGTGTCAGAGTACGTATGCGTTGGATTTTCCATTGAACTCACAGAATCAATATTATCGCCAAAGTTCCACCACCAGTATATAATGCCATACGAATCCGTTGATTTATCAGTAAACTGAATAGTAGGCGACAAAATATTCGTCGGTTGAGGAGTAGCGACAAAGTTGGCAACTGGATTGTTGAACACTGTGATCATGTTCGATTTGTTAAGCGTAGCACTACAGCCATCGTTCGATGTAACCGTTAATGTAACAGAATACACACCTGACTTAGGATAACAATAAACAGGATTTTTAACATCCGAAGTATCACCGTTTCCAAAATACCATGACCACTCTGAAATACTTCCCGAACTGATGGTGCTAAAATCACGGAATGGTATACAAGCCGGGGCGCATTCCTGGTAAACATCAGCTGAGAAGGAAGGCTTGGGGCTTGGAAGAACTGTAATGGTAACAGTAGTATCCTTAAATCCGCAAGCATCGGAAGCGGTAACAGTGTAAGTTTCTGTGCTGGTTGGTGTAACTGTTAACGACTGGGAAGTTGAACCGCCCGGCATCCATTGATAGGTAATGCTTCCACCCGAAGTTGAATTAACCGTAAGTGTAACTGTTTTACCAGAACAAACTTGCATATCGGGTGTAATAACCAGGTTTGGTTGTTCTGAAAGTTTAACAGTAAATGTTGCTGAACCTGTACAACCCTTGGCATCAGTTCCAATAACAGTATAGGTGGTGGTGGTTGCCGGTGATACGGTAACAGGGTTACAGGTGGAACAAGCAAGGGATGGTGCCCAAACATAGGTCAATCCACCTGCTGCGGTTAGCGTTAATTGTTGTCCGGTGCAAATAGAATCCCCACCTGAACTTGTAATTGTTATTATAGGGGCTGCTTGCACCGCTACCTGCACTGTTGCACTATTAGAACACCCGTTAACATCCGTTACAGTTACGGTATATATAGTTGTAACAGTTGGTGCAACAGTTACGGAACTCAATGTTGAGCCACTGCTCCAACTATAAGCATAAGGCGGAGTACCACCATTTACATTTGATGTAAGTGTAGAATTGTTGCCGGAGCATACCGTATCTGGGCTTGCTGTGGCTGTAATAGTTGGTAAAGAAGCTCCGGTTACAGTTATGCAGAGTGAATCAAAGCATCCGGTATTATCCCTGATACCAACGCAGTAACTGCCGGCGCCAACTGGGCCGGTGCTGGAAGTGGTTGCTCCATTGCTCCAGTGGTAGGTGTAAGGAGGATTTCCTCCGGTAACAGTTACGGCTGCAGTTCCGGGAATAGTACATGTAGCGTTTGTGGAATCACGGGTAACGGTATATCCGCCTCCGCTGGCCACAATGGTTACCGTGTCTTTATAGGTTAAACCACATTCTAATGTTACCGCAACGGTATCTACACCGGAACATAGATGGTTTGCTGTTCGGGTAGTTTCTCCATCGCTCCATAAGTAAGTTACGTTTATCGTGTCAAGGGTGCCGCAGGGCATGGCTGAAGCTGTTGCTTGGCCACTGCATGCAGCACATGAAGTAGGGAGTTTAGTTATAATAATAGGTATGGTAAGTTGCGGGCCAAGGCTAATGGAACAAACAAAGTTTTGTCCGCAGGCATAAAGCAATTGGCTGGTATATGTTCCTAAAGCCAGGTCATAATTTACACCGGGTAGGGTGGGTAATGTAGAAGTAAGGTTAAGGGCGCCATCATATACCTGAATGGCGGTGTTATTCGCAAGGTATATATTATCGCAAAGGTCAACATCAATACCTCCCCATGTATATGGAGTATTGGAAACCATTTTAACCGCGTTAATAGCCCCTGTGGTTTTACTTATTTGTTTTAAGGTATCTCCGTTATAACCATATAGCCATGCGCGTCCCGCAACCAGGCCGTTAATACCGTTGAACACCAGGTTTGGATTATAGAATACACTGCCAATCTCATGAAAAGCAAAATGATCGGGAATGCTGTAAGTAGCTGGAGAAAGCGCAGGCATAGGGGCCTTTATCAGATAGTTATTAAGAACGGCAACGTATGATAGTGATTGTGTTGTAGCAGTCCATGCAAAACCACCAAAGGGGTCTACAGCTGTGAGGGCCATATCGTGATAACCGGTAGTTGCATTAATCATGTTCACCGGCGTGGTTGAAGTCATTGTAGTATCAAGCATACAGGCTTGGTTGGTATATGGATCAACGCCTCCTCCGAATATTACAAAGCCCTGCGGGCAGATACTGGATTGTATCCTCCACATTTCACCGAATGTTGTGTTACCGGGATTTGTTCCGAGCAATGCTCCTGCGGGACTTATCTTTAACTGGCGGGCATTACCCGCTATATTCCAGCCTTCAACTGTATAACACTCTTCCGAATGCTTGTCTACAGCAAAGTCGCCGTAAAAATTAGTTGAAGAAGTCATGGTTGTAGCTGTAAAGGCCCATTGAATGGCCCCTCCGGCATTTAATTTAACTAATTGCAAAGGGTTTCCACCTCCGTAGACATAAATATTACCCGCATTATCATAGTCTAAATCATAGGCATAATCATACCCGCTGTTATTAGCGAAATTAGGGTTGGTTGTCCATTGAATAGTAGGGTCAATTACCAGTGTTTTTGTTGCATCCAGGTTGTTGGCCGTGAAGCTTTCAGTAGGGGTATTAGCAAGCGATGAAACAGTGACTGATTGATGGTTCTCCATATAATAAGCAAGAGGAGCGGTTTCAGTTAATGTTCCTATTTCATTACTGATCACTACGTTTCCGTTAGCATCCACATACATTCCCTTTGATTTGGAATATTTTAGTTTAACAAGGCTCAAATCACCACCCGGGTGAACAATAATGGTATATTCCAGATTATTGCTTCCTTCTGGAAATGAATATACTATATCAATTCCGGGGTATAAATTATGATACATTATTTTTTTGTAAACGTTCGCAAAATAAGTATCCTTAGTACCTTTAGGATAGGTGTAGTAATAAGATACTTTATCGTTCATGTTGGCATCTATTGTAGTGCCTGAATTAGCGCCCTGCCAGTTAGCAGTTAAATAATAAAAGGTTTGTTTAGGGGCTTTGCCGTCAGCATCCGGATCTTGTCCCTTGCTGAAATCAAGTTTTTCGTATTCCACATGCTTATATACTATTCCCCTGGCTGTAAAATAAGCAATTACAGGGCCGAGTTTTGCTTCAAAAAATATTTTTTCACCGGGAATAACATCATCGAACTGCCCATTGTTTTCAACAAAAACAGCATGTTCAAAAGGGTCAACGGACCAATTTATTTTTCCAACTTGTGGAACCTGGTTAGTTCCATTACTGCCACTTTGAGCAGTACAAGTAATAACAACGAATAGAATGGAAAAAATTGAAAGTAAATATTTTCTCATCAAATGTTTTTTGTAATATACTAAATAACGCACGGACATATGGACTTATTGCACAATGCCTAAAATATGGCATTAATGCGAGGCCAATTTACGAATAATTGCCTTACCTTTAATAGTAATCAAGGAGTTTGGGAGTTATTTTTCTCCCTGTAGATGACATTTATCAGGGTTGTACCAACTACTTTCATAGTGTTTTTATTTATTACACTCATGTTATCAGAGTGTTTGTGGTGAAAATAAGGGTAATCATGTGTTCGGATATCATAAGCTACTATATCAATAGTAGGAATTCTTGCTAACGCATTTACATACAGATGGTCATCTATAGTCCGCGGTGTTTTGTCGGGGGTAAAATAATTACCGTAGCCTAATTGCGCAGCAATATCCCATACTTTAGTTACAATTTGCGGGGCATAACTATCCGAAGTACCCTCTCTTGGGAACACTGCATTTTTGCCTCCAACCATATCAAGCAATATCCCATATCGCGGGGTTATATAATCAGCCGGAAGATTTTTAGCCCAATACTGGGACCCAAGGCACCAGGTGTCTTCTTGTTTAGGGTACTTTGTGTCCTCACCATTCACGCCATCCTGCTGACCATAATCTTCCAAATCAAAAAAAACCAAATCAACTCCGGCGCTGGCATTTTTCAAGTGATGCGCTAATTCCAGGAGCATTCCAACCCCGCTTGCGCCATCACTTGCACCGTCAAAGGGTTTGTCGGAATCAACAGAATCCTGGTCAGCCCATGGGCGTGTATCCCAGTGTGTGCAAAGCATAATTCTTGCATAATTTTTAGGTTCGGAAGAGGCCAGAATATTATCAATTTCATAATATTTTCCGTCAAATGTCCGGGCTTTGGTTTTTTGAATTGTAGGGTGAAGGCTGTCTTTTTCCAGTTCTGCAACAATAAAATCCAAACATTCTTTGTGGGCTTTTGTTCCGGGAATACGTGGGCCAAAATCTACTTGTGTCTTGGTATAATAGTACGCTGAATCAGCATTAAATACAGGCACTAAAACAGGTTTTTCAGTAATTGTATTGGCAGTATCGGTATTGGTAACGTTTCCGTTATTTTTATTACCCGGGCAGCCCACGAATAAAAACACAAGAGGCAATACAGCTAACCCGGCAATAAATAATCTACTTTTTTCTTTCATGTTTCCAAATGGTTTTATCGGCTGAATCCTGCAAAGTAACAAACTTAGAAAGTACATTTCTTATTGCGTCAGCAAGTGTAAAATCTTTTTTCTTTTTAGCTTCGTTCCGAACTTCCAGTAAACTGTCTACCAATTCACCGAATTCTTCACCAGTTTGTACATTGCTTTCATCCGGAATAAGCCCAAGTATCTCAGTAAAAAATGTGCAATAAGCATTTTTGAATTTTTCAAAAGTTTCTTTGCTCACACCTTCTGTTTTTCCGCTTGTAGAAAATATATTCACGCTAGTAGAAACCTTGAACATATTGGAGAGCACAATAGCCGTATTCATATCGTCATTCATGGCATCAATACAGTCTTGTTCAAAAGAGGATAGCGTTTTTTCAGTCTCTTGCTTCCAATCCGCCTTAGGCGGACTTTGAGGAGCGCTACTCAAAGCCCCTTTAGGGGTTTGGGGCTCAGATTCACCGTTCCAATTCATATCTTTAAGCAATAGATATATTTCGCTTAGTTTGCTATATGCTTTTTCGGCATCATCCAAACCTTTATTCGAAAAATCAATAGTGCTTCTGTAATGCGCCTGTAGCATGCAAAAGCGCAATGCCATTGGACTGTAGGCTTTTTCAAGAAGCGAATGTTTCCCGCTGAAAAGTTCGTCGAGCGTGATAAAATTGTTGAGCGATTTTCCCATCTTCTGCCCGTTAATGGTAAGCATATTATTATGCATCCAATAACGTACAGGCTGCTTACCATTGGCTCCTAACGACTGCGCTATTTCACATTCATGATGCGGGAAAAGCAAATCCATTCCACCGCCGTGAATATCAAAAGTCTCGCCCAGATATTTTGCACTCATGGCAGAACATTCAATGTGCCAGCCTGGGAAACCTTCGCTCCAGGGCGAGGGCCAGTGCATAATATGTTCTGGCGATGTTTTTTTCCACAATGCAAAATCAAGGGGATTGTGCTTTTCACTTTGCCCGTCTAATTCACGGGTGTTATGCTGCAAATCTTCTGTTACCCTGCCGGATAGTTCTCCATAGGGATAATCTTTTTCAAATCGTTTCACATCAAAATACACCGAGCCTTCCGAGATATAAGCATATCCATGCTCGATTATTTTTTCAATCATCAATACCTGTTCTATAATGTGCCCAGAGGCGCGCGGTTCAATAGATGGGGGCTTCACATTCAGTTGCTCCATGTTCCGGTGGTAGGCAAGCGTATATTGCTGCACCACTTCCATAGGTTCCAGATGTTCCAGCCTTGCCTTTTTTTGTATTTTATCTTCTCCTTCATCCGCATCATTTATCAAATGTCCCACATCGGTAATATTGCGCACATAACGCACTTTGTAACCTAAATAGGTAAGGTAACGAAACAGCACATCAAATGTAACCGCAGGGCGTGCATGGCCTAAATGGGCATCGCCATATACGGTAGGGCCGCAGAGGTACATTCCGACAAATCCGGGATGCAGGGGTTCAAAAAGTTCACGTTCCCTTTTAAGGGTATTGTATATGTATAGTTTGTTATCTTCCATAACTTAGTGTATCGTCTCTTTTCTGTTTTGCAAAGATGCTTTAATATCTTCAATTCTTCCCTTAGGAACTGCATTTATCAACCGTTTGGTATATTCCTTTTGCGGGTTAAAATAGATTTTATTGGCATCGCCCATTTCCTCTATTTTGCCATTATATAAGACAATCATACGGTCTGAAATAAACTTAACTACTGAAATGTCATGCGAAATAAACAAATAAGTAAATCCAAAATCTTTTTTTAGTTCCGACAGCAAATTTATCACTTGCGCCTGAACCGAAACGTCAAGGGATGAAATACATTCATCACATACAATAAATTCCGGGTTGAGCGCCAATGCACGCGCTATGCAAACCCGTTGCCTTTGTCCGCCCGAAAACTCATGCGGATAACGGTTATACTGGTAAGCATTCATGCTTACACGTTCCAATAATTCTATGGCTTTCTTCTTTCGTTCTTTTTCATCATTCAAAATATTATGCACCCGCATAGGCTCGACAATAGATTCTCCAACCGTAAAATGCGGATTAAGCGATGAATATGGGTCCTGGAAAATAATTTGCAGTTTTTTCCGGTACTGCCGCATTTCTTCATCTTTCAATTTCAAAATATCAGTTCCTTTATAAATGAGGTTACCGGAAGTTGGTTCTATCAAACGCAAAATAGTCCGGCCTAATGTTGTTTTCCCTGAGCCTGATTCCCCAACAATGCCGAGCGTTTCGCCGGGGTAAACATTAAAGCTTATATCATCCACTGCTTTTACATGATCAGTTGCTTTACCAAATATTCCTTTACTGATAGGGAAATAGGTTTTCAGGTTTTCCACTTTTAAAATGGGCCCGGCAGCGTAGAGTTTTTGATGGGCTATTTTTCGTTCTTCGGGGGTGATAATATTGGGGGAGTACTCACCCCCTGCCCCCTCTCTACTTGTAGAGAGAGGAATGGAAGGGGTAAGTGATAGAAAATCCTTCACAGTCGGCAGCACCCGCAATCTTTTATCCAACGGTGGCCTGCAAGCCAATAACCCTTTTGTATATGGATGGTGAGGATTGGAAAAAATATCCAAAATGTTTCCTTGCTCAACTATATCGCCTTTATACATTACCAATGCTTTATCAGCAATTTCGGCAATTACACCCAAATCGTGAGAGATGAAAATAATGCTCATTCCATTTTCTTCCTGCAATTCTTTCATCAGTTCGAGAATGGTTTTTTGCACAGTAACATCGAGGGCGGTTGTTGGCTCATCCGCAATAAGCAGAGAAGGATTGCACGACATGGCCATGGCAATCATTACCCGTTGTTTTTGTCCGCCTGATAATTGGTGTGGATAAGAATCAAGTATAGTTTCAGGCCTTGGGAGTTTAACTTTTTTGAATAATTCCAATGTACGGTTCCTGCTTTCGGTTTTAGAAACCTGCTGATGCAGCATAATGGCTTCCATAACCTGGTAGCCGCATGTCAAAACAGGATTTAAAGAGGTTAGAGGCTCCTGAAAAACCATCGCAATTTCATTCCCGCGGAAACTGCGCATTTCTTTTTCCGAAAGGTTTTGAATACTGGTTCTACCATTTCTTTTGGAATTGAATATAAGTTCTCCGCCTGTAATTTTTCCTGCCCGTGGGATAAGCCGCATAAGTGCAAGCGAAGAAACCGTTTTTCCTGAACCGGATTCTCCAACAATACCCAAACACTCTCCTCTTTCCAGCGAATAGCTGATACCATTGATAGCCCGGAAAGACCCATTCTCCGTTTTAAAATCAACAGTGAGATTATTTACTTCAAGTAATATATCTTTCACCCTGAATGCGTTATTGGGGTATATAAATAGTTCTAATATTCCTCACTATACAGCACTATTAAAAGTTTCCCGTTGTCATATTCCTCGCTCTGGTCGCTCAGTGCTATCCATTCTTTTTTACCGTTATGCGATACACTCCATACACGGCTATCATTCCTGGAAGCATAGTCCCCGTATTTTGAAGTGAAGTAATCGGTTAGCCTGTCCAGAAGTTTTGCGGCAGATGAATCACTTTCAAGGAAAATATCTTCATCAATTTCATTCAGTTTTTCTTTATCGAAATAATACGTGATCTTATAATAATTCACCGAGTCGAAAGGCTCGTTCACCGAATCGGGGCGAATAGTATCTATAGGCATAGTATAGCTTATGTCATCCGTGTCATTTTCATCGGGAATCTTCTTCTCGGCGCTAAGCACAGTTTTAAAATTTGTACCCAGATCAACTGACCTGAAGAGGGTGTTTCCATTTCCCAATAATAATTTTATAACACTGATACCTTGAGGTCCTTTGGGACTTGCAGGGGTAGTATTGTTTGAAGCGTAGTTTGTATTATTGGTTGGATTGCTACAGGCGCTATAAATGAGCATCGCCAGGATTCCACCCCCCAAATAAATACCGGACGATTTTTTATGATGTGTATTTTTCCGCATTCGTATCAAACAGAAAGCGAATGTACGAAAAATGTTACTACGCGCCCCAAGCCCCCGCTCTATCAATATAGATGGGGTAAGAGTAAATCTATAAACTGTACATTTTGCCAGGCAATGACTTTAAGATTCCTGCAAATTCAAGAGTCAGCAGATATGTTGAAAGGTTTCCGGGAGACATATTGGATTGTAGGGCTATGTCGTCAATATGCATGGGTGTCGCCTGTGTCTGCAATACTTTTACAATCGTTTCTTCCTGGGGTTTCAGGTCGTTAAATAATTGTATTTGGGGTTTCTTTTTCTTCTTGGTTTCTTTCCATCCCAAACTATCCAGTAATTCATCAGCCGATTGTATTAGTCCTGCTTTATTCTGCCTGATAAGTTTATTGCATCCCTGAGAATAAGTGTCCTCGCTGCGGCCCGGAACCGCAAACACTTCCCGGTTATAAGAGAATGCAATATCAGCAGTAATGATGGCACCACCGGCGGCTTTGGATTCTACCACAATCACGGCATCGGATAAACCTGCTATGATCCGGTTCCGTTTGGGGAAATTTTCCGGTGCAAGTTTAGTACCGCTTGTAAAATCAGTCAGCAAACCCCCATTCTCCAGCATCTTTTTGGATAGATTGCTGTGTTCCGCAGGATACATAGAATCAAGTCCGTGGCCAATTACTCCAATAGTTGGAAGCCCATACTTTATAGCTGCATTGTGGCTTGCTGCATCAATTCCGTAAGCAAGGCCGCTTATTATCAATACACCCGAATCTTTCAAACCCTCTACAATATCGTTGCATATTTTTTTCCCGTACTCCGTTGCCCTTCTGGTTCCTACCATGGCGACAATCCTTTGTGAATCCAAATTAGCATTGCCTTTATAGTATAGTACAACCGGACAATCGTTACATTGTTTTAAACGCAACGGATAATTTTTATCCAGGTAAAAAAGCGGAGTGATATTGTTTTGTTCAATAAATTTCATTTCCTTTTCCGCCAGGTGAAGAATATCCTGGTTAACGATGGATACTGCTGTTATTTCGCCTATATCGGGTATTTTCAAAAGGTTTTGTTTCTTTTCTTTAAACACTGCTTCGGCACTACCACAATAGGAAATAAGCACCTTGGAAGTGATATGTCCTACATGGTCAATAAAAGTAAGTCCTATTTTATAGAGAAGGTCCTTGTCCATTTCTTACCTAAAGAATGACAAATGTAAAATCATTCGCCGATTACTAAATAAAAATCCTCTACTTTTACTCCTGTTAATTTATACAGACTATGAAAAAACTAATATTCACTTGTGCTGCACTATTTGCAATTTTATTATTTGGCAGCCTTTCCAAACCCGACAATAATGTTGTGCAGGTAGATACCAAAGACACCAAACTATCCGATTGGCAATGGACCTCGGGAGAGGTTGAGATGAAAACTACCGCTGCCAAACAGTGTTTTACAATCCTATTTAATCCCGCAGTTTACCGCCCGAGAGATAGCGTAAAAATCATTTTTACTTCTTATAAAGTAGCCTTGACCAATCTTGACAAGGGAACTACTTTTGGCCAATGGAAAGGAGTTGTGAGCCTCGTTTATTTTATAAATAATAACTGGATTCCGATAGTAACCGATACCAATGACCGGATCAATCAACCTTTCTCCAACAGAAATAATATTACCACGGATTCATTAAAAAAATACACCCTGCTTTTAACGGTTCCTTTAAGCAGGAAGTATACTATTACAACCTCTGCTATATCTTTCGAGATGGATAATAAATTAGGTTCGCCTATATTATCGGGTGGGAAATTAGGGGTAACACTTACTACTTCTATACATGGAATTGAGGTAGAGAAGATTGTAAGGAATTAATGGAAGCTATAACCCGAAAAACAATAAGATTTTGTATTTTTAGTTTTGTAAAGAAAAACTAAGCTTTCAAATTATGAGAGAATTCTTTTTTGCAGGTTTTACTATAGTTGCAATTTTATTATTCTGTAATCTGTCAGCTCCCAGTGATAAAGGTGTCTGGGTAAAAAACAAAGATGTAAAACTACCCGATTGGCGATGGACTTCTGGCAATGTGGCCTTTGCAAAAACAATGGTCAAGCCATGTTTTGCAATTGTATTCTCTCCTTCCATTTATCACCCCGGTGATAGCGTTAAAATCACTTTTGCTTCTTTTAAAGTTGCGCTTACAAACCTGAATAAAGGCACTACTGTTGATAAATGGACAGGTAAAATAAGGCTGGTTTATTACAAAGATAAGAATTGGGTTACTTTGGTAAAGGATACAAATAGTTGTGTGAACCATTCGTTCACCGGCAAAAAAAATAGTATGATAGATTCCCTGGCTAATTGTTCGATAACGCTAGTAGTTCCATTGGATATGTCTTACACAATAGGAGCGGCGCTCAAAGGTATTGGATTGGAAGGAGCCAACGGTCATAATCACCCAATAGAAGCCGCCGGCGGACGGATGCTTGCTGTTTCTATTAATGGAATTGAAGTGGAGAAGATTGGGAGGAATTAAAATATGATATTCTTTCCTTTGTCATCCTGAGCAGAGCGAAGTATCTCCATGATTGCAGAGATTCTTCACTTCGTTCAGAATGACAGGAGCGTTTACCCAAAGACCTTCCCGAAAAACTCTTCCATCTTTCCTACAGTAATAACTTTTATAGCCGTTTTTTCCGGAATACTCTTCTTATTATAGCGGGAAATAAATATTTGTTCGAAGCCCATTTTTTCCGCTTCCGAAATGCGTTGTTCAATTCTGTTTACCGGGCGTATTTCTCCGGAAAGGCCTATCTCTGCTGCAAAACAGAACTTGGGTGAAACAGGAATTTCTTCGCTCGATGAAAGTATGGCAGTAACAATGGCAAGGTCTGTTGCAGGGTCTTCTACTTTTATTCCACCTGCAATATTCAGGAACACATCTTTAGCTCCTAATCTAAACCCGCAGCGTTTTTCAAGCACTGCCAGCATCATAGATAATCGGCGTAAATCGTAACCGGTAGAAGAGCGCTGGGGGGTACCATAAACTGCTGAACTTACCAATGCCTGTGTCTCTATTAATAAGGGCCTTGCGCCTTCGGTGATAGCTGCAATAGCTACACCGCTTACAGGCTCTTCACGGGCGGTGATAAGCACTTCAGAGGGGTTGCTTACTTCACGTAAACCACTTCCGGTCATTTCATAAATACCTAATTCATTGGTAGAACCGAAACGGTTTTTGGTAGTACGCAGTAACCTGTATAAATGATGCGTATCTCCTTCAAATTGCAACACCGTATCCACCATGTGCTCCAAAACTTTGGGTCCTGCAATCGAGCCATCTTTGGTAATATGCCCAATGATAAAAACCGGCACTTGCGTGGTTTTTGCATAACGCATAAGGTCGGCTGTACATTGGCGTATTTGCGATATGCTTCCCGGTGCAGAATCAATCTGGCTGGTGTAAAGCGTTTGAATGGAATCTATCACTAATAATTGCGGTTGCACTACCCCTGCCTGCTGAAAAATATTTTGAATTAATGTTTCTGTAAGTATATAACATTCCTGATTTTTAATTCCAATGCGTTTCGCCCGCATGTTCAATTGTTCCTGGCTTTCTTCCCCGGATATATATAGTACACGCAAATTTTTAACTGCCAATGCAATTTGCAACAACAAGGTAGATTTCCCAATGCCCGGTTCGCCACCGAATAAAGTAAGTGAGCCGGGGACAAGCCCATCCCCAAGCACACGATTCAATTCTTTATCGGGCATAGTTATACGGGGAGTGAGTCCACTTGTAATTTCTGAAATCAAAGTAGGCTTGTCAGGAGCCGCAGTAAAGGCGTTAATGGTGGGTTTAGCTTCCTGCTGTATTATTTCTTCTACATAGGTGTTCCATTCCCCACAGGAGGGACATTTCCCAATCCATTTAGGAGATTGAGCCCCGCAATTCTGGCAGAAAAAAGCGCTCTTTACTTTTGCCATGGTATTATACGAACTTAATTTTCCTTGCTGCAAATGCACACATCCTTAACAGAAGGAATCCATGTTTGAAGCGGGAAATATTGGTAGAACCATATGTGCGGTCACGATAGCGGATAGGAATTTCTACGATTTTTAAATTGAGTTTATGCGCCCCGAAAATCAAATCAAAATCTCCAAATGGGTCAAAATCCCCAAAGAATTTGCGGTTCTCGATCAACCGCTGAT
>DATHNK010000292.1:0-3442 GCA_035486075.1 Bacteroidia bacterium | reverse complement strand
GCCGCCATTACCCGGGGCTCCATCGCATTCTTTTCCACCGTATTTTTTGTAACTCCACTCATATCCACTAATACCTTCTCCTTTTTCTTTACCTAAAACCGATGAAGTGGAAGAAAACCAAGCAACACCCCATCCTATACTATCTTCTCCATTGTACCGTCCTCCTCTGAAGCCCATAGTGTCAGCATTAATAGCTCCACCGGAATTAATAACTGTGTTGTTCTGCACTTCTATAGCAACAATCCCCCCCAACGTACTATCCCAAGGATCGCAGGCTATCGTACCACCTGAATTAATGGTTAGTGAACCGTACCGGGGAACTCTCACTATCTGCACTTTGCCTGTATCAGTATAATTATATTGCAAAGGACAATCTAACTTTATGCTTGTCCCGCTAGGAACCGAATTAACTTCAGCAAATTCATAATTTCCACAATTATTATAGCTGGTTATTGCTCCCCAGGAACTATCATCAGGTAATCCCACATTACCATAGGTAGCATCAATTTTACCACTAATTGTAGCACCCTGCATCTGGATGATCATGATCAAATCACCTGCGGCAAGGTTTCCTGCGAAGCGTCCGTGTGTATTTAATGTGCTACTGGCAACTGTTATTGTTGTGTTTCCGGCAAAAGCATTAGCCGTTAGATAAGTATATTCATTTACTTCAACTTTGGTAGTAATGGTTGGGCTACCATCCTTGCCTTGCTGGGCAAATAGAATGGAGGAAAAAATGCAAAATATTGCAGGCAATAGAATTTTCTTCATCTGGGGGATGTAAATTTGGGAACGAATGTATTAATTTTTTGACAAAACGTCGGATTTTAAATAAAAAAACTAATAAAACCGACATATTAATGTGGTTTATTAACTTTTAAACGTTCGAAAAATGATAAAAGTCAATTCTGCCTGCCGGAATTTATTCCACATATAAAATCATGCCTTTCAAATATTCCCCTTCCGGATGATAAATACTAATTGGGTGATCGGCCGGATGCGATAAGAATTTCAGGATTCTTACATTTCTTCCTGAATCAATAGCGGCTGCAGTAATAGCCCCCTGAAAAAGGTATTTATCGACTACCTGGGAGCAGGAAAAGGTGAAAATAATTCCACTGGGTTTAATTCCTTTTATGGCCAATGCATTTAATCGCCTGTATCCCATAACAGCCTGGTGGCGCGCATCACGGTGTTTGGCAAACGCAGGGGGATCAATGACAATCATATCATATTCGTGGGAATGGCTTCCTAAAAATTCGAATGCATCGGCAACAAATGAAGTATGCCTCGATTCATCCCCAAAATTCAAATTAATATTATTATCTGTAAGTTTAATGGCAGATTTTGAACTGTCAACCGAATGAACTTCAACCGCACCAGATTTCAATGCATAAACAGAAAATCCTCCTGCATAGCAAAAACAATCGAGTACCTTTTTACCATTCGCATACTCAGCCACCAGTTTACGGTTCTCTCGCTGGTCAATAAAGAAACCTGTCTTCTGGCCTTCTTCCCAATCAATACTGAATTTATGTCCGTTTTCCAGCACTTCCTTTTCCGAACCATTTCCAAAAAGGTATCCATTTTTAATTTCAGTGTTTTCTTCTGCACCTTCTGAAGGAACTTTCGTGCCCGAAGAACCCAAACTCTCCTTGCTTTTATCATAAACTGCTTTCAGCTTTTCTCCGTAAATCTCCTTTAATGCTTCAACAATACTATTCCTTTCCCTATACATCCCAATGGAATGCGCCTGAAAAACTGCTGTTTCATTATAAAAATCAATTATCAATCCGGGTAATCCGTCGCCTTCACCATAGACAAGACGGTAAACATTAGTGTTTGCGCCTTTTGTTAACCCAATAGAATTGCGGTAATCATATGCCTTTTGAATTTTTGATTTCCAAAATGAAGCGTCCGGCACTATCTTTTCAAATGAAAATAGCCTGACCATTATCGAACCCTTTTGGTAGTGGCCCGTCCCGAGGTATTCATTACCACTTGAATATACTTCAGCAATATCACCATTTTTCACTTCCCCTTCAACCCGCTTTACAGCGCCTGAAAAAATCCAGGGATGAAAACGTTTCGGAGATTGGTCTTTGCCTGAATTAAGGACAATTTTTATTATTTCGCTCATGCGGCAAAACTAAGTAAATAGGTTGAAAGCGTAGAATTGAAAATAGAAAGTTCCGTTATTGGGTTTGTTTGATTATATTTGATGTATGAACATTAAAAGCCATACAGCAATACTTGCATTGCTATTACTTACTGCATATTCCGGCAAAGGCCAGAACAAAATTATTTCGCATAAGATTGAAGTAAGATTTGATTCTCTTTATCCAAATGCACTAAATGTACGTTGGGAAAATACATCTTTAAAAAGCATAAGCCAACAGGTAAGTTTCGATTGCAACAATTGTAAAGAAGGCATTAATCAGACAATTACTTTTGATATTAATGGCAATATCATTAATAAAGATATTATTATTTCTGAAAAAGACCTGCCTGCGGGTAGCATATCCTATATTGAAAATAACTACCCGAACGGATTTAAATATGGACATATAAATAAAAATATTGCAAACGATGGACAAATAAGCTACCAGGTTGATATGTTGCAAACTGATCCTGATGGTACGCCTACAAGCGGCGGTTGGGTTTATGTTTTAAAATTCACATCATCGGGTGAATTTATATCCTTGGAAAAACGAATGTCAAATTTGTAATTCAAGAATTGCTATTACTTTTATATATTTTATATATTTGATGTATGTACAAAAGACTTATCACAACTCTTTTTTTCACAATACTTCTTGTAAACTTTTGTCAAAGTCAAAGAATACTGAATGAATCAATGACGCCGGACGTTAAGGCAAAGATTAATTCATGGTACCCGGATGCAACCAATATTCAAGTTGAATATGATACTTCAAAACAAACAACTGAGATTGTTTGCTTGCAATGCCATTGTACTGAATCTGCTTATACTATTGAGATAACGTTTGATATGAATGCTAATGTTTTGGGTAAAAACTATTTCTACTTGCCTATAAATAACTTACCCTTAAAGGTTTTAAAAACAATGACTGATGATAGTACATTGAAACGGAATCTAACATGGATAAAAGGTCGCGGTTACCCTGATAGTATGATGGCAAAATTCACAATAAACGACACAATTTACATAGCATCTTATATGAGAGAGCTAATTAATAACAAAGGATCTGTAAATTATATGATTTATATAGGCACCACCGATAATAAGAAGTCCTATATTTGGAAGTATAAAAGTACGGGTGAATTGATTTCAAAGAATGAAATCCATCCTTTTGTCAAATTATAATATATACGCCTTAAGTCATAATCCTTAGCAGGGCTGCGTAAATGATCTCCTCCTTCAACCTAAATCTATAAGGCAGCTTAGCATCTTCTCCTGCGT
>DATHNK010000291.1:0-5123 GCA_035486075.1 Bacteroidia bacterium | reverse complement strand
ATTGTTTCCAGGTATTTATTGGAGGCAAGAATGGAGGTTCATTCCTGCATAATGCCAATCCGCCAAACCTTTTCATACAGATTTGGGGAGAAAAGAATTGGATTTTGTATCCACAGTATTATACCATGGTTATTGATCCTAATCCGGTTAGAAACATATATAGGAATGCTCCCAACCGTAAGAACGGCCTGCCTTTCGATCCGTTTGCTCCTGATTACACCCCTCCTTATGAATTGTATAAATATATAGATGGTTATTCAGCCGACCTAAAGCCGGGCGATATTTTATGGAACCCTCCTCACTACTGGCATGCCATTAAAAACCCTACCGATGCCATTGGAATGGGCTATCGCTGGGCGGCACCTTTATATGCTTTAAAACTGACTCCGTTTTATATGTTTTTAGATATGTGCGCTTTCCATCCTCCTATATGGAAATATTATAAACTGCTCAAAAAAGACAGTAACCTCATTCATCTTGCCGAAGCAGGTGAATTGAAAAATTACATGAAAGAAAAAGCCGAAAAAGATCAGGTGCTGAAAACAAAACCAACTCCTGCATAAAATTTATGCCCGAAAGCAAGAGCCATATCTGGTACGCATCGAGCATGCGCCCTTATCCCGGAAATGAGCCTTGGTTCTTTGATACAAAAAGTTGCCCGCCGCTGGCTGAGATGGAGTCTCATTGGGCACAACTGAAAGATGAAATAGCAGCCTTTGTTAAAGAGAAGGATAGTAAATTTGTTTCCAACAAGGAGGTATATGAAAACATCGATATAAACAATGGCTGGAGCGTTCTTGTTTTTCTTTTCTGGGGATTGAAGATTTCCAATGAGTTTAAAAAAAAATGTCCTCAAACATACAGGTACATTAAAAAAGTTCCCGGATTTGTATCACTTTCAATTAGCCAATTGTCGCCACATTCAACTCTTGCCGAACATACAGGCGATACCAATGCTATGCTACGATGCCACCTGGGGGTTGAAATTCCCGGGCGACTTCCCGATTGTGGCCTTATCGTTAACGGAGATAAAAAAAACTGGGAAGAAGGCAAATGGATTATATTTAATGATGCCTACCAGCACGGTGCATGGAACAATACCGATAAGCGGCGCATTGTTATTATTATGGATTTTATTAAGCCTGAATTCATCGGGCAAAAAAATTTAGCCTGTGCATTTATCTTAACAAGGCATGTTTCATACATCTATCACAAAGTGAAACTGATAGCTAAAATGCCAGTATTTATGAAAACCATTTTATTTGGTTTTATCCTGGGAATAATTTACGTTTTGAAACCCGTTTACAATCTTTTTAAGATTGGATAGGCCTTTTAAAACGACCTCCAGATATGGGTTCTTATTTTATAATATAACCAGGGGTTATTCAACGCGGTCCGGTATAATTTTCGTATCACCACATACTTTAAGCGCATTTTTAAAGTAATTGAAGAACCATTTTTCCCATCATTTCCAACCGAGGTCTTTTTGTATCCATACATCTTTTCGGCATAATCTCCTGCCACCCTTTCAGATGAAGCTATGTCTTCTGCTGTAAGTGTTTTTCTCCATTCATCCACATAAGATGAAGTTACCGGATTGAAAACATTACCATGAATTTTACGGAAACCTTCTTTTACATTAGAATTAAAGGTGGAATAAATGCCTGAAGTATGGTCCGCTGCCATTTTCTCTTCAAAAGGCACGCCTAAAAATGCACAAACTTCTTTCAGGCTGTTGGAGGTGTTGCTCACAAGTGCCTCATATTTCAGTGTGAAGAATTTTTCGGGATACTGGCTCTTTGCTTTTTCTATAAGCATGTTCACTTTGGTCCAACGGTAGGAAATATCAGCGCTTTGCTTTATGGTAAATACGTGCCGGTGGCTCACTATATTCGCTCGGTAGTCGCGCACAATATGAATATACTTAGCTTCCGGAAATAACGCATTCAGTTCGGGCAGGAAATAATAATAAATAGGATTCTTATCAAAAAATAGCTTCACAGGTTTCGTAGGATTCTCCAGATAAAAAACAATTTTACAGATAAGAGGATAAGTCAAAAAATCTTTGGCTGCCAAACAGTACCTTTTCAATTCTTCCTTATTTACTTTCCAGAAATTGGAGAATAGTTTCTCCCTGAAAAGGTCATTGCAAAAATTTGTTATGATGGGTTCTGTCCATTGTTTAACCTTACCATAGCGTGATGAAAGCAACATTAAGAACCTGGTTTCAGGCGGAGCTGTAATATTAGGGTGGGTATTCAGCATCACCTGCAACAGGGTAGTACCGGAACGTTCCTTACCTACGACAAAGTTCATGGGTATGGCACCAATTCTTTTTATTTCCTCTTGGGTAATGGTTTTGTCCGCCTGCATTTTTTTAAAATAACAGCGACAAATATATTCATATTACCATCTTCTGTTTCAGTTTGGGCTTTTTAGTAGTTTTGTCAGGATATGAACGAACCGGCAAAAAGTAAAGTGCATTTTCCTAACCTCGATGGACTTCGGTTCGTAGGTTCCTTTATTATCCTGATCCTTCACATGGAGGAACTAAAGGTTACCACAGGCAAAGAACCTATATTATGGGTGAAGCGCTATTTGCCTCTGGGAGGCGTGGATGTTTCCCTTTTTTTTGTACTCAGCGGTTTCCTTATTGGTTATTTATTACTGAAGGAGAAGAATGATACCGGGGATATAAACACAAGGAAGTATTATACCCGCAGATGTTTAAGGATATGGCCGCTTTATTTTCTCATTATACTTTTGGGCTTTTTCCTGTTTCCTTATTTAGGGAAATGGTGGGGTATTGACGATCTGCAGCTTAATTCACCCTACAAGTATTTAGATTTTGTTCTTTGCATGTTGTTTCTCCCGCCTTACGGTATGAAAATGCGGGCAATAGGGGCAACATGGTCGGTCAGGGTAGAAGAAGTTTTCTATATTTTTGAGCCTCTCATCTTAAAAAGGACAAAGAAGTACATCACGGTTTTTTTAGCGATTGTGGTCGGAATAATAGTATTCCGCAACGGATATTTCTTCTTCTGCCGGATATTTGATCTTTCCCCCTGGTTCAGGCATTTTCAAAAGGTAATTACATTCTACAGGCTAAGCTGCATGGCTATTGGTGGCATAGGCGCATCGCTTGTGGTATCCGGCAAAAAAAAGATCCTTCCTTTTTTATTCCGGCGCGATGTGCAATGGGTGGTTTACCTCTTCACTTTCGCATTGATAGTTGCCAATGTGCGCATACCCTATATTGAGTTTGAATTCTATTCCGTTTTGTTTTGCTTTATTATTGTCAACCTGGCCGCTAACCCAAAATCTATTCTCAGACTCGATTATAAATGGATGAATTACCTTGGTAAAATATCTTATGGAATGTATTTATACGGAGCCATATTCCGGATACTTTGCCTGGCGCTTACTGAAAAAATATTTGGACAGGACCTTACCGGTATTCCTATGAATGTGGTTTTTTACCTGATGACCATTTCATTCACAATAATAGTTTCCATTATTTCCTTCCGTTTCTTCGAAACTCCCTTCCTGAATCTCAAAAACCGTTTTGAGGTTATAAAAACGAAAGCCTGAGAATAGAAAGATCAGAAATATAGATGAAATTCTCAAATTCAGCGCTCAATTAGCTCCTATTTCCCCCTTGTTTTTTACCTTTGGCAAAAATTAAGGAAAATGGAGACATCCATATTGAACGCCGACCAGATAGATAAGAAGATAACCCGTATTGCTTACGAGATATACGAGGAAAATGCCTCGGAAAAAGAAGTGGTGCTCGCAGGTACTGTTTCGGGCGGTTATGAACTGGCCCAAAGGCTCGAAAAGGCACTGAAAGAAATATCTCCCCTCAAAATAATCCTTACAAAAGTGGAAGTGAACCGGAAGAAACTTTCGGAAGAAGGAGCCATAAAACTTGATGGCAAGATAAACCTCAAAGGCAAAACGGTTATCCTGGTGGATGATGTGCTGAATACAGGTCAAATGCTTTCCTATTGTATGAAAGCGATATTGCAGTTTCCTGTGAAGTGCCTAAGGATTGCCGTATTGGTTGACCGTAATCACACCTTGTTCCCTATAAAGTCAGATTACACTGGCTTGTCGATAGCGACCACCTTACAGGAGCATATACAGGTGAATTTAAGAAGCAAAGGAAAGGAATCTGTAATTCTTAAAGATTAAGTTGGAGCTATGCAGTTGATTGAAGTAAAAGATAAGAAAACGATTAACGATTTTAATAAACTTCCGTTTAAGATTTATAAGGGTGACCCTAATTGGGTGCCTCATATTACTCAGGAAGTGGAGGAAGTATTCAACCGGAAAACGAACCCCTATTTTTCCCATAGCGAGGCAATAAGATGGGTATTGTACAATGATAAACATGAAGCTATTGGCCGTGTTGCAGCTTTCATTAATAAAAAGACTGCCTTTACATTTGAGCAACCTACTGGCGGAATGGGTTTTTTTGAATGCGTAAATGATAAAGATACAGCTTTTATTTTATTTGATAAATGCCGCGACTGGCTAACGGAAAGAGGCATGAAGGCTATGGACGGCCCGATAAATTTTGGGGAGAAAGACCGCTACTGGGGCCTGTTATCGGAAGGTGGTGACAAGCCTGCCATTTATACCATGAACCATAACCCTGAATACTATAAGCAGTTTTTTGAAGAGTATGGTTTTACTAAATACTATGAACAGATAGTTTATTTCCGGAGCGCTATTGATCCTCCACACCCAAGACTTAACGCAGTGGCTGAAAGGGTAACACGTAATAAGGAATACCGTTTTGAGCGCATCAGAAAAAGCGAGGCGGCTAAGTTTGCTGAAGATTTCCGGGTAATTTACAATAAAGCCTGGAAGGCTGAAAGGAGCGATTTTGAAGAAATGACCAGCAAGCGTGCTTTGGAAATAATGAATAAGATGAAACCTATTATTGATGAAGATACCTGTTGGTATGTTTATCATAATGACACACCTGTAGGAGTATATATTTCCATACCCGAATTAAATGAAATATTCAAATATGTAAATGGAAACCTCAACTGGCTCGGGAAGCTGAAAGTGTTATGGTACCTGAAAATGAAACCACCCAGAACTACAATGGGGAT
>DATHNK010000290.1:0-17657 GCA_035486075.1 Bacteroidia bacterium | reverse complement strand
AATTTAAAAAAATTTTCAATACAAAACTATGAGGAAGGTTATTTCTTTTATCTATTTATCATCGACATTGTTAACAAAAGTGACGTTTATCATGTTTTATGATCAATAGAAACAATGTTTTTACCGGCTGTATTCCTATCTGCTTAACGATTTTTTAACATACTCTCTTATCAGATGGCTCATGTTTTTCGCTTTCAGCAACTATGTGAAATAAAAATTATGTATACAGGGAAATAAGAATTAACCTGTCATAGGCTAATGTATAGTATATGTAATGTACCAATAATTTTTCCCGGGGTTTCAGGGTATTTATGGTAATGCACTCTCCGCTTACCACCATTTATACCGTGAAGGCAGCCTGGAGCGTTGTAAATAGGAATTTAAAATGTAATGTAATCCACTGGATTAACAGGGCTGCCCTGGTACCAAAGTTCAAAATGCAAATGAGGCCCGCTGGTCAGTTCGCCGGAGTTGCCCACAATAGCAATTACATCACCTGCCTGCACGTTATCACCTGCTTTTTTCATCAACACCGAATTGTGCTCATAAACAGAAATTATGTTGTCTTTATGCTGAATGATAATTACATTGCCTGTAGAAAGTGTCCAGGTTGAAAGGACAATGGTTCCGTCAAGAGTTGCTTTTACCGCATCATTTTCTTTGGAGGTTATATCTACTCCAAAATGATTTGATGCAGGATTGAACCCATTGGTAATAATGCCCTTCAGCGGAGCGAAAAAGAAATAATCATTCAGGTTATTACCTGCTTTATCGCCACTGCCGCCCGGAGCCACATTGTAAGGATTTTGCGATTCCACCTCGGTACGTAAAATAGAATCGGCATGAGAAGGTGCGGCAAATGATTTTACATGTTTCGAGGCGCCTGTATCCTTTTGTAATGCTGTTGACGTATCATTAATTTCGGCTGAATCGGAAAGTACACGTTTAATGTTACGTATATAGTCTGACCTTTCCTGCAGAACCTGTTCTAATGAATCTGTTTTAAAACTCAGATACAATAGATCTTTCCTGACGCTAACATCTGCATAACCCGGTATATATTCCCGCAAAGGAGTAAATGCAACCACGCTGGTTACAATTCCGATAAGAACCACGCTAAGCCCCCCTACTATCATTACAAGCGAGGCAAGAGATACCCTGAGCGTTAATCTTACTTCAAAATTCTCCTCATTCCTTACAATGAAAATATATCTTGTTCTAAGTCGCTGAAGTAAAGTTTTCTTTGGCTTCTCTTCTGTCATTGCGCAAAGATAACATAGGAATGGGATTAAGTACGATAGTTCCTCTGAACATATGGAAGAATGTCATGATAACGGAGATCATTCGTTTCACTCCGGAAGACCCGGCCATTTATTACATGGCACCATCATCGTCTCCGCCCTTTTTACTTTTTTCGCGGTTTTCCTTCACATAGTATGCCGCTTCCAACATGCTTATGTTATCAATAAGCTCGTCTATTTCTTTTACGTGAAGGCCATTATAAATTCCACGAACACAGCCTTCCCTGTCTATTAAAAAGAAATGAATAAACCCATTTTTATAAGCAGTATCCAAAGGCTGGTAAAAAGCGTTGATAGCAAACTGTTTCATCATTACGGAATCAGCAGAAAGGAAGTACTGCCTTTTTCCGGCGTGCACCATTTGGGCATAAGCGGCAAGACTTTTGGATGCTTCTCCATGGAGGACAAAGGTTACTAAACGGAGCGTGGTATCTAAATCGGTGCGGCTTTCTACCCGGTTCATCAGTATTGCCTGTGAGGGAGCTATATCCTTATCTTTCAAATTTTCGAAACTGCAAACCCATATCCTGCCCAGCATTGAATGGGTTGTTACTGCATTGCCGAATTGATTTATGCATATAAAATCGGGAACCGTATAAAATACAGTATCCTTTTTTTGCTTACCATTTTCAGTCTTAACAAAGGGCTTCTTAGGGCCATAATAAGGCAGCCGCACAAAAGAGCCTTCTTTACCTGCTGTGAGATAAATATAAAAAGCTGAAGGGAATATTAAAATGAAGAGTAGTAGAAATGTCTTTTTGCCCTTTTTCACCTTATTGGTGCATAGCTACCGTAGAGATAATATCCTTAATATGCCATGAGTATACTCCTTCTGTAATAGCCATAAATGCTAAATAGAATATAAACAAGGTATACGGGGCTATAATTACATATTTCAGCGCCTGCTTTTCATCCCCAAGGTGCATAAACACAAACACAATAAAGAATGCCTTGGCTATAGTTAGAAAGATGAACAAATATTCCTTATTGGTCTCACCTAATACATCCGAATACTTAAACCCGATGAAAAGTTCAAAAAGTGTTACAATAAGCATTATCCAGAATACCATCCATAGCTTTTTCCGGGTAGCCTTTCCATGTGCTTCATCATGGGTAGCCATTTCTTCATAGTTCGGATAACCTTCGTATTCTTCAAAAAAACTTGACATATCTTATATGTTTAAAATGTTGTGTTTACAGTAAATAAAAGAATGTGAAAACGAAAACCCATACCAAATCCACAAAGTGCCAGTATAAGCCTGCTTTTTCAACCATTTCATAGTGTCCGCGCTTATCCATTACGCCATTGGCCACCATTAACAGCATAATAATGTTAATTATTACGCCGCTGAAAACGTGGAAGCCATGGAAGCCTGTAATACAGAAGAAGAAGTCTCCGAATGTAGGCAGCATAGTATAAGAATTCACAATCAGATTGGCCCCTGTAAAATGCGGATTAACAATATGCTTGCCATTCATTATATAATCCCGGAAAACACCATGATAAGTGTCTGTAAGTTCAGGGCCGGTAATGAAGTGGTACCATTCCCAACACTGTGAACCTACAAATATTAAACCGCCTATAATGGTGAAAAATAACCACATCATAACCTGCCTGCGGTTTTTGCGGTGGCCCGCTTCTACAGCCAATACCATTGTAACGGAACTCATAATAAGATCGAATGTCATAAACCCTACATAGGCAAGAGGCAAGTTTTTGCCCTCTAAAAACGGGAAGTGATGAAAAACCTCGTTCGGATGTGCCCATTCGCCGGTATATTTATGACGCATGAAGCCGTAAGCACAGAGCAGGCTTGAGAATGTGAGCGCATCGGACACAAGGAAGAACCACATGAAGAGTTTGCCGTAGCTGACACCAAATGGTGAAACGCCGCCTTCCCAGTCTTTTCTTAAAGGAACCGCTGTAGCTTGATTGGACATAATTTGAATTAAGTTGAATAATTAAATATACCGTTTGGGGCGCAAAATTAAAAAGTTTACTTTAAGAACTACCTGATAAAAAAAATATTTTTATCACCGCATGATGAGCATAAAAATAAACAGGTAGATCCATAACCCATCTAAAAAGTGCCAGTACGTGGCGCAAAGCTTAATTCCCAAATGGTTACCGGCTGAATATTTTTGCCTGAGAGATTTAACATAAACAACCCCAAGTGCAATTAATCCGCCCAGAATGTGGCAAAGGTGCAAAGCGCATAAAATATAGAGGTACGAAGCTGATGCGCTGCTTTCGGCCCCGGTGAAATAGATATTTTTGCTGATAAGCACATACCACGAAATGAACTGGAAAACCCCAAAGCCAATTCCCAGCAGGAGAGTTAAAAGGACTGCATTAGTAAGCATTTTAAGGGAATTCTTCCGGATAAGCTGAACACTCCAGTTCATGGTAATGCTGCTGATAATTATTATGGCAGTACTTATCCAGAAAGTAAATGGCAGATCAAATTTTAGCCAGGTGCCTGTTTGCCTGCGTACAATATATCCGCTTGTTAGGCCGGCGAACATCATAGCTATGCTTACAAGGCCTATCCAAAGTAAAAACTTTTTCGATTTTTCCTTCAGTTCAGCCGTCATTGGCTCTTGCTGCGGGATATTTACTTCCTGTGCCATGTGCATATAAATTGCAAAAATTGGTTATTCTCCCGTATGGGTTTTATAATCTGCCGATGAAAGAAGACCATCAACCTCGGCTGAATTGGTAACCTTCAGCTTTATCATCCATCCGTCACCGTAAGGATCCGTATTCACCAATTCAGGCTTTTCTTCCAGCATGGGGTTTACTTCAAGAACAGTTCCACCTACCGGTATGAACAATTCAGAAACGGTTTTCACCGCTTCAATGGTACCGAAAAGTTCGCCCTGGGGAAATGTTTTTCCTACGCTATTGATCTCTACAAAAACAATATCGCCTAATGCGCTTTGGGCAAAATCAGTGATTCCTACGTAGGCATTCTCTCCATCCATGCGAATCCATTCATGGTCTTTGGTGTACTTCAGGTTTTCAGGAAAATTCATTGTAATATTTATTAGGTCGGCAAATATAAAACCAATTTTCCTACTTTTGCAATTATTAATCAAGATACCCTTGAATATGAATGAAGAAATGCAAATGATCTTAGATGATGCCAAAGAACAAATGGAGAAGGCCATCGGTCACCTGGAGAATGAGTTAGCCAAAATTCGTGCAGGACGGGCGAACCCCGCTATGCTCGAAAATATTATGGCTGAGGCTTATGGAAGCAGGACCCAGTTGAAGTCTCTTGCCAATATCAACTCGCAAGATGCCCGTACCCTCATTATTCAGCCCTGGGACAAATCTACGCTCGAAGCTATCGACAAGGCATTGCAGGCTGCCAACCTGGGGGTAACTCCCCAAAACGACGGTAACTTGATCCGCCTTTCATTCCCACCCTTAACCGAAGAACGAAGAAAAGAAATGGTGAAAAAAGTAAAAGTAGAAGCAGAGAATGCCAAGGTAAGTATCCGCACCATTCGCAGGGAAACCAATGAAGCCCTGAAAGGCCTTCAAAAAGATGGCGTGCCTGAAGATGAAGTGAAAGACGGGGAAGAGAAAGTTCAAAAACTTACCGATGAATTTATTGTGAAAAGTGAAAAACACTCTGAAAGCAAGGAAAAAGATATTCTAACCGTTTAATAATCTCCCTTGGTTAACATGATTTTAATGCACCATTAAACTTTATATCTCACTCAACGTCTAAACCCAAAATTAAAAACCATCATGAAAAAACTATCCATCTTTTTAAGTACCCTTTTTGTAGGGGGAATATTAGTATTTACTTCCTGCAGTAAAACAGGTTCAACAGGGCCTGCAGGATCAACCGGCGCAACAGGGGCTTCCGGCCCTCCCGGACCAGTTCTTATTGGTAACATTTCCGGCAATGTTATTATGAGCAATGAATATGCCGCACCCGTTACAAATGCCTACACAACAGGATATATACTGCTTAAGAATGCCACTACTAATGCCACGGTCGATTCGGTTATAGCTTCAAGTACTGGACAATATAACATTAATAATGTTGCAACCGGAACTTATAATATGCTTTGCATCTATCCGGGATATGGATTGAACATGCATCAGAATGTGGAATTTACAGGAGGTACTTTATTGGTCGACAATAAAATTACAGCCCTGCCTAATTTCAATGTTACTACTGCGGTAGATTCTTTAGGAACTTCTAAAAGAAATGTTGGTAATTTATATATTGGCGGCACCATTCCCGCGGACAATAACGGCACCAGAACAATTTTGATTTTTGCAGGTACTTCTTCATCTACTTCTTCCAATCCTTCTACATTTTCTTTTGTTACTGCTAAAACAATACCACAGGATTCAACAAGCTATAACGTAACTATTGCATTGAATACTATTTATACGAATGGCTTTGCTTATGGCAATCCGGTTTACTTTGCAGTTTACGGTGCTTCTGATAATTATACTTATGGTGCATTCACCAATTTTCAATACGCACAAACAGTATATACTGCCATCAGCGCTTCCGCAGTACCTGTTACTCCTGTAATAACTCTTCCGTAACGTATTTTCATTTTTAATGGTTAGATAGAAAAGTGCCGGGGAATTTTCTCCGGCATTTTTTGTTTACCTTTTCTGCCCCAAACTATAATATGGTTTGGGGCTAATAGAATTAAGGTCAGGGTTAGTGTTTTTTGTTTACCTTCATCCCTAAATTAACCTATTGTGAGCTATCCTTTTAACGTGCGTGTTTATGGTATTCTTATAGATGAAAATCAAAACGTATTAGTATCGGACGAGCTGATTCATGGCAAGTATATAACCAAATTTCCGGGCGGCGGATTGGAATTTGGCGAAGGAACAATTGATGCCATAAAGCGGGAAATGATGGAGGAAACGAATACCCAAGTGGACGTACTGGAACATTTCTACACGACCGATTTCTTCCAGGTTTCGGCATTTAATCCGCATGCCCAGGTTATTAGTATATATTATACGTTGAGGGCATTGTCAGCTTTAAATATTTCCATCAAACAAAAGCCTTTTGATTTCGAAGAAGAAAAAGAAGGTGCTATTGCCTTCCGGTTGATTCCTCTGAAAGATATTTCGGAAGACCAATTCACTTTTCCAATTGATAAGAAAGTGGCAGCCCTGCTGAAGTTGGAGCGCGAATTCTAAAAGGATTCCTGCACGGTAAGATAATACTCTACCGAAGTGCCGTAGGCCACATCAAACCTGATGTTAATGTGTTGCCTCCTTACGTAGTTGTAACGAAGCCCTATGCCCTTTGCGAAAACAGGTATGGGTGATTCCGGAAAGGTGTGATAGTTGCCGAAAAAGGCCATAGTGCCAAAAGCCACACAGCCTACCCTATCTATTAAATTTATCCTTGTTTCCGCCTGCAGGTAGCTAAGAGCATCATCGCGGTAGTAGCCTTGATAATATCCACGAATCTGCTTGCTGCCACCTAACAATGCCAGTTGGTTGAATGGTGAATCGCCCCAGTTTAACTGGTTGTGCTGGGTTAAGGCAAGCACTACCGGACGGGCCAATTGATGATACCAGGAAATATCGCTAACCACTTTGTCGAAGTTATAGGTGGAGCCCAGTTGTTTATAGTTGAAGTTAGAAGTGACCCTTATATACCATCCATGCCTTGGGAAGAAGATACTGTCCCGGGTATCATACAGCAGATCTATGCCGCCGCCGGAGGTAACGCTTCCATTACTTCCTCTCACAGTATCCGCAGCTAATGAACCACCGGGCTGTGTTGCACCCATCACATCATCCTCGAAATAATAATCGAGCCCCATGTAGAAATTGGGAACTATCTTCCGGAAGGCATTCAGAAATATCTTCGGGAACCGTACATCATACAATTCCTTTGCCACACGGTTCTCTCCTATTCCCCAGTAATAGTAGCTATAGTTATAGTAGTCCGCTTCACCTTCAAAATAGTAGTTGTTGTGCTTGGTATATATCTGGTAAGGCACATAAATGTAATCCTGCTTGTTTTGAGAATAGGCTATAAAGGCTTCAACAATGCTATGCTTGGTTGCGCTGTCGTAAAAACATTTAAAAGGAGTTAAAGCCCCCACCCCGACTAAAAACCGGGTTTCAGGCGCATAGGATATTACGGGCACCAACCTTATATCCACTTTGCTATTCTTATGCCAGTTGTGGGTACTGTCTTTTTTAGTTGCATAACATAGTATGCCTGACAAAAAAAGGACAGCTGTAATAAGTAACTTTTTCAAAAATGGGGTTGGGTTGGGTACGGCACAAATATACATTTTAGAGATATGTGGATAACCCTAACCTAAAGAACCGGGATATCTCAGCTTTCTCAAATATGAACTTTTTTGCCAGTCGGGCTCTAATTAATTGCAGGTCCGGCCCGGACTTGTTTTACACCATTTTACACTTTTACGGGTTGCCGGAATGTGTCTAACAAAATAATTAGTGCTGATTGTCTGATATTTACCAGCATATTTTGTTTGACACCATGTATAACAACTGTATTGTGTCAAACAAGTCCGGGCCGGACTGGTAATTATAAATTGGACCCCGGTTAATGACTTTTTTGGAATAAAATAACCTACGTTTTACCTTTGCAATATGACATAGAAAAACAAAAAATAGAGTGTAAAATAAACCTGCTTAGTCAGATATTTTGAGAGCTTTGGAAATGAGGCAGGGGATTACTCACCCCTGCCCCTCTCTACCAAGTAGAGAGGGGGGGAAATGCAAAACGATTGCAAAATGACTTTTCCCCTCTCTATTTTTAGAGAGGCCCGCCCGGCCTTTGCCATTCGGACGGGGGTGCAGGGGTGAGTATTCTATTAAATAATTTGTTGAATTTAAAATGGTAATTCAGAAAAAACAAGTACCATGAAAGAGTGGTATACCATTAATTAGTGGGACCGAATTAATGGTATTTGGCGAATAGTATAGCTAAAATATAATTTTTTAGGAATAAATATATAATATATAACCGCTGTAAACCGCCACAATAAAAGCTTGTAAGCTATGCAGCCCATCGTACCCTCGAAGTTGCACTTCGTTGGTTTATAACTGGTAAGTGGTACTTACCAATAAAAAACCAATTTTGAAATAACTGAATGAGAAAATTTAATTTAAAGCAGAGCTTAAAATATTGCTATCCCACGAAGTGCAACTTCAGGGGCAACGAGAAAAGTCAATAATTTTTGGGAAAGAGAATAATATGTGGATTTTATTTGTAGTAAAATAGAAGGAATATCTGAAGTTGGGAAATTAATGAAAACTCAATATATATTTAGCAAATTCGTATTCGAGTTAATTATTTTGTATTTTTGCCACACAAATTTCGTTAACATGGCAACAAGTGAGCAATTGGAAGTTAGCAAGTTAAAGCTTGATTTAAAGAATTTTAGAACAGTTCCACAAAAGACAGAAATGGATGCCATTAAGGCAATGATAGCAATATCGCCAGACAGGTTTTTTGCGGTAATGGAAAGCCTTATTGAGGATGGATACCATGCAACTGAAAACATTATAGTATTAAATAAAAATTCCGAATACGTTGTAAGGGAAGGCAATAGAAGGATCGCCTGTATGAAATTGATAAACGGGCAATACAAAATATCGGATTTTCAAATACCAGATCATTTAATTATTAAAGCTGGAAAGATAAGTAGCATTTGGAAATTAGAAAATAAGGAAGTACCCTGCCGAATATATACTGTTAGCGAAAGTTCACAATTAGATAAAATTATATCACTGACACACGGTAAAGGGGAAAAGGCTGCTAGAGAACCGTGGGATTCTGTTGCTAGAGCTAGGCATAACCGTGATTCCAAAAATCTTTCAGAACCAGCATTAGATTTACTTGAGAAGTATTTAGAACATGGGCAAAACTTAACAGGTAGTCAAAAGGAAAGGTGGGCCGGATATTACCCATTAACTGTCTTAAATGAGGCACTTCGATTTATTCATCCAAGGTTGGGGTATAAAACCATCCCTGATTTAACTAAAAAATACCCTAAAATAAAGCATGTAAAACATATTGAAAAATTGTCCTTTGATATCGGATTGGAACAGTTACACTATAAGGAAATACGCGATACTAAAGTTGATTTTGCTGTTAATTATGGTGTCCCACCAATTGTTAAAAGCGATCCATTGCAATCAAGCAATACAAATACTAATAGTTCGAAAGATACCAAAGGGAATAAATCGTCTAACTCGTCAAAGAACTCGACAAAGAATGCCAACAAGGCTCATTCAATCAATAGCCCAAAAAATGTAAAAGAACTTCTGAAAAAATTTGCGCCTGAGGGAGCAAATAGGGCAAAGATTGTTACTATTAATGAAGAATTGAAAACATTACCCTGCGATAGGTATCCAATAGCATTTTGTTTCTTATTACGAAGTATGTTTGAAATTTCTGCAAAGATTTATTGTAAAGACAACAAAATATCATTATATAGACCAGGAGGAAAGACTGGTAAACAAGTTGAAAAAAAATTAGGTGAATTGTTAACGGAAATAACAAATCATATTATAACTTTGTGCGGTAATAAAAGGGAAGTCGAAAGCAAACTGCACGGTGCACTTACTGAACTTAAAAAGAAGGCGGGAATTTTGTCAGTTACTTCAATGAACAAACTTATTCACGATGGTACTTTTTATATAGTATCATCTGAAATTCCTGCAATTTTTAATCAGATTTTTCCTTTATTGGAAGCCATGAATTAATATGGGAATATTTAAAACACCATTAAGATACCCTGGGGGGAAGCAAAAGTTAGCTCCCTTTATTAAAGAGATATTGATAGAAAATAATATAAGTGGTCATTATGTTGAGCCATATGCCGGTGGGGCAGGGGTTGGTTTGGAGTTATTACTTAGTGGCAAAATCGATCATCTTCACATCAACGATTCCGACTTCATTATTTATGCCTTTTGGTACTCTGTATTAAATAAAACAGAAGAATTGTGCAAATTGATTTCAACTGCATCATTAACTATTGAAGAATGGAGAAGGAGAAAGGAAATTATTAAACAATGCGACAGGAGAAGAATACTAGAAGTAGGTTTTAGTGCGTTTTATTTAAATAGATGTAATCGCTCAGGGGTATTATCAGCAGGAGTTATCGGAGGGAATGACCAAACAGGTAATTATAAAATGGATGCAAGATTCTCAAGAAATGATTTAATTACTAGAATTGAAGCCATTTCACGATTTAAAGATAAAATAAGTATTACAAATTTTGATGCTGAATTCTACATTGAGAATTATATTCCCAATCTACCATCAAATACATTAATCTATTTCGACCCACCTTATTATGAAAAGGGAAGTTTATTATATTTAAACTCATATAAGAAAGAGGACCATGCTAGACTTGCAAAAGTAATTCAGCAGGGCGTTAAGCATAAATGGGTTCTTTCATACGATGGCGTTTCCGATATAATAAATTTATATAAAAAGAGACGCCATTTTTTATATGATTTACAATATTCAGCAGCAAAGGTTTATAAAGGTAAAGAGGTTTTTATATTCAGTGATAAAGTAAAACTACCAGAACAATGTTCCTTAATAAATATTGATGATGGAATCAAGCAAATAGTATATCCTTAAAACCTAATTAACTCCCATTCCTCTGCGGATTTGCACTTCATACTCTAATAAAATCTAAGTCCCTATTTTTTCTTGCCGGTCGGGCTTCCGACTACCCTGTTCTTTCCTTTAAAGGCAATAACAAAGGCATCTTTAAAGCCCCGGCTGCGGAGTTTCGTTTGGAGCTTGTCGGCTTCTTCCATAGTGTAGTAATGGCCTGCGGTGTATTTGTAAACGGTTTTATCGAAATACATTTCCACATCGGGTATATCTTTAAAGCGGGGGTCGTCCATAGCCAATGGTTGCGATGCGGTAGTAATTTGTATTTTATAAACTATTTTAGTGGAATCGTCCACATATTTTGTAGTGTTAATTTTAGCGGAATCGGCATGCAGCTCTTTCACCGATGCCTTCATTTTATTGGCATTTTCGGAGGCGGTATTGTCAACAGGTGCTGGCTTAACAGGCACAGGTTTTGGTGCCGCTGCTTTTTGTACTGCCGCTTTTACTTTGGGAGTATCCACTACCGGAGCTTGGGTAGTGGTATCGGGTGTTTCGGAAGTTGCTGTATCGTCGGTTGTGGAAGTGTCCGATGTTGCAGCATTGAGTTTGAAATCGCCTTCTTTAAAAGTAACCCCTTCCTTTTCGTCAATGTATTCCTGCAAGGCATAAAAAATACATTCCGCTGTTTTGTTTTGTCCTTTTTGCGAGCCTATATAATTCTCCTCCTGCGGATTGGTAAGGAACCCTATTTCGGTAAGTAAGCTGGGCATGGCTGTTTTCCACAACACAAGGAAACCCGCCTGTTTTACGCCATTGTCGGTACGGTTGGCTTTATTGGCGTACTCTTTCTGTATTTTGGCAGAAAGGTCGAGGCTTTGTTCCAGGTACATATTCTGGTACATGGAAAATAAAATATTCCCTTCGGGAGAGTTGGGATCAAAGCCATTGTAGGTTTTCTTATAGTCTTTTTCTAAAAGTACCGAAGAGTTCTCTCGTTTTGAGACTTCCAGGTTGCCCTCCGCTTTATACAGACCCATAACATACGTGGCGGCTCCGAAAGCGTCTTTATCTTTGGATGCGTTGCAGTGCACACAGATAAAAAAATCGGCATGGTTGCGGTTGGCAATATCGGCCCGTTCATTCAACGGAATAAATACATCGGTGGAACGGGTATAAATCACTTTCACATTATCATCGTTCTCTTCCAGCAGATGGCCGAGTTTCAACGCAACAGACAGCGCGACATCTTTTTCCTTGAATCTTCTTCCATGGCAGCCCGGATCTTTTCCGCCGTGGCCGGCATCAATAACTACTACCCATTTCTTGTTTTTATACGGAGATAACGGGCTTGCAACCACTGAAATTAACAAAGTTTCACAAAAAACAATGGCTATCAGGGCGCACTTAGAGGCGTATTGCATACTTTTGTAAAACATCAGGCAAAAATATCAATTCATTTTGCGCAATAACTTATTTTTCAAGCTTTTTATTCTCCTTCCTTTGTTAATAATTACCATTAACGCAGGGGCTGTCTCTGCTATATTAGACGGAGATACGGCTGTAAATACTCCAAAACACAAGCCCAAAGCCAAACATAAAGCGCCTATTGATGCCAAAGTAATTTATCATGCCCGTGATTCTATCCGGCTGGATGCAACAACTAAAAAAGTCTTTTTATACGGCGATGCCTCGGTAAAATACCAGGATCTGGAACTTAAAGCCGCTTATATCGATATTTCCATGGATAGCAACATAGCCAATTCACATGGGGCGCAGGACAGTGGAAAAACAGTCGGCAAACCGGAATTTCACCAGGGCGCGGATGTGTTTTATGCCGATATAATCCGGTATAATTTCAAATCGAAAAAAGGCAGGATAAATAATATCCATACTAAGGAAGGCGAAGGTTTTGTTACGGGGAAAATTGTGAAGAAAGATTCCAACGGGGTGTTCTATATGAAAAACGGCACTTACACTACCTGTTCCGAAACAGACCCGCACTTTGCCATTAATGCAGTAAAACTAAAAGTTATTCCCCACGACCAGGTGGTTACAGGCCCTGCCTGGCTGGTGATTGAAGGAGTACCAACCCCGTTGGCCATACCGTTTGGATTTTTTCCACTGCAACAGGGCAGGCATTCGGGTATACTTATTCCGGCCTACGGAGAATCGCAATCGCAGGGGTTTTACTTTCAAAACGGAGGATATTACCTGGGCCTAAGCGATAACTTTGATATGCAGCTTCGGGGAGATATCTATACCTACGGGAGCTGGGCATTGCGGGATCTGATAGATTATGATGACCGTTACCATTACCACGGTACGTTTAACCTTGGTTACGCACTTACCAAACTGCCTATTGACGGTACAACCAACACATCGCAACAGCGTACTTTTAATATTTCCTGGAACGACCAGCAAGATTCAAAAGCCAGGCCAAACAGCACTTTCATGGCCAGTGTGAACGCGGGAAGCAGCAACTACTTTACCAATACATCCTATAACCCCAGTACCTTTTTAACAAATACACTTTCTTCCAACATTTCATTTACACAAAACTTCCCTCAAACTCCTTTCCACCTTACGTTAAGCGCCGACCATTCTCAAAACACCATAAACCACTCGATAAATATTGATTTGCCGGTAATGACATTTGCTGTTGACAGGATATATCCTGCCAAATGGTTTGAATCGGAAGATGCTCCCCAAAATCCAAACAAATGGTATAATAATGTTTCCTTTACGGTGAACACTTCTGCCGAAAATAAAATTTCGACTGTCGACAGCCTGCTGTTAAAACCCAATACCTTAAAGCAGATGCAAAACGGATTGACCACCACTATTCCGCTTTCAGGCAATTTCAGGATATTCCGTTATTTTACACTCACTCCTACTATAAGCATTAATTCAACCGAATACCTGCAAACAATTCATAAAAGGGCATCGGGTGATAGTCTTATCACCGACACCGTGCAAGGGCTTAAGACGGCCAATACATATAATGCTTCGGCAACAATAAACACGAGTGTTTATAGCCTTTATAGCCTGGGTATCCATCATGCTGTCACCATAAGGCATGTACTTTATCCAACACTTGGATTCAGCTATCAGCCGGATTTCAGTGATGCCAAATATGGCTATTGGCAAACTCCGGACGGTGAGACCAATAACGCCTTAAATACTAAATATTCTATCTTTCAAAATGGAATTTATGGCGGGCCCGGGCAAGGAAAACAAGAGAACATAAATATGTCGCTGGGTAATAACCTTGAAATGAAGATCAGGCATCATACGGATTCCGGAGTGGTGTATAAAAAAGTTAAACTGATAGAACGATTTACAATAAGTACCAGCTATAATGTTGCCGCCGACTCGGATAAACTCTCTTATTTTTCGCTTACCGGAAATACTACATTGTTTAAAAAATTAGCTGTAAATTATAGTGGCTCCTTTAATCCTTATAAAATGGATGCCGATGGAGCGAATTCAAATCAACTTTTATTTGGGAACGGTAAATGGGGGCGATTTACCAATAACACCATCACACTATCTACCACACTTACACAGGGCGCCGCAAAACCTGCGCAAACACAGGGACAACAGGGGCAGCAGAATCAATCGACACAAGACAAGGATAATTCCACGGCTTTGCACTTTACTTCTCCCGACGATTATTTTCAATACATAGCCAACCGGCCGGCATATTATGCACCGCTGGAACTGAATGCCTGGTCTGTTACTTTGAATTATAGCCTTTCCAGCGCCTTCAATCCGGGGCCTAATAATAATATAAATACACAGGGGCTTATGGTAAATATGAGCGCACAGGTTACCAAGTATTGGCATGCCGGTATTTATACAGGATATGATTTTACAGGCCACCAGTTTACATCCACCTCCATATCAGCAACCCGCGATCTGCATTGCTGGGAATTTGTTTTCAATACCATTCCTTTTGGGTTCCACCAGAATTTCTCGGTGGAAGTACACGTAAAATCTTCCGTTCTGAAAGACCTGAAACTAACCCGCAAGCGCGATTGGGAAGATACCCAACAGTATCAAACATATTAAAGTTTTTAGTACTCACCCCCTGCCCCCTCTCTGTCAAACAGAGAGGGGAAAAGTGCAAAACGATTACAACATGACTTTCCCCATCTCTACAGGTAGAGAAGGGGAGGGAATGAGTAATTTTAAATTATACCCGTCTTTTTGCTAGTTTTGTAATTCTTTTAAACTCATTCACATGAAAACTTTCTTTGGTTCAATGCTCGGTTCGTTCCTCGGCGCTCTCTTGGGCCTCGTTATAATATTCTTTATCATTATAGCCATGTTTGCCGGGCTTATGAAGTCTATAAAGACAAAAGAAGTAAGGCCCGTTTACAGTAATTCCATACTAGAGATAAGGCTTAACCACGAAATACACGAACGCACAGCAGAAAGCCCTTTTAATTTCGATTTTGATGACAATACCCCTGCCCGGGAAACAGCAGGGCTCGATGATATTATCGCGTCTATCCGCCACGCCGCCACCGATCCTAAAATTAAAGGCATCTATCTTAACTTCGGCGATATACCGGCGGGAATATCTACACTGCAAACTATCCGCAAAGAGTTGCAGGATTTTAAAACAAGTTCCGGCAAGTTTGTTATTGCTTATGCCATTGGTTACACCCAAAAATCTTATTACCTGGCTTCGGTTGCCGACAAGGTTTATTTATATCCGCAAGGAGAAATTTTCCTGAAAGGGCTTTCTGCGGAACTTATGTTTTATAAAAAAGCGCTCGATAAATTGGGTATACAAATACAGGTGTTCAGGCATGGCAGATTCAAGAGTTTTGTAGAGCCTTATATACTCGATAAAATGAGCCCTGATAATAAAGTCCAATTACGCGGACTTGTCTCTTCCCTTTGGGTAAATATGCTTTCAGACATTGCCCAATCAAGGCATTTAACGGTGGGCACCATTGATGAAATGGCAGACAGCCTGAGTATAAATTCAGCTAAAGAAGCTTTAAAATACAAACTGGTGGACAGCCTTCTGTATCCCGATGAATTGAGGGATGAATTGAAAAACAGGACCAAAACGGGCGGTGATATGAAACCCAGTGAAAATAATTTTGTTGGCCTGGATGAATACAGAAAGAGTTTCAGCAATTATAAGATCTCTTCCAAAAAAATTGCCCTGATATATGCCAACGGCGACATTATCCAGGGTGACGGAGATGATCAAAACATTGGGGCTACCCGGATCTCTCATGCCATCCGTGATGCGCGGCTTGACAATGAAGTAAAGGCTATCGTTTTACGTGTTAATTCTCCGGGCGGCGATGGTATTGCTTCCGATGTTATATGGAGGGAAGTGGAACTTGCTAAAAAAGTGAAACCGGTTATAGTTTCCATGGGCGATTATGCGGCATCGGGGGGATATTACATTTCCTGCGCCGCCAATGAAATTGTAGCGGAACCCACTACCATAACAGGTTCTATCGGTGTATTCGGATTATTACCCAACGCCAAGGAACTGCTGGAAGATAAATTAGGCATCACTACCGATACGGTAAGCACCAACACGCACTCTGCGGCACCTTCGTTAAGCTATCCGCTGGAAACAAAGGAATCCATGGTGTTGCAAAATGCGATAGAAGATTTTTATCATACCTTCCTTTCACGTGTTGCAGAAGGCAGGGTAATGACGGTTGCCAATGTTGACAGCATAGGGCAAGGAAGAGTATGGACCGGAGAACAAGCCCTGAAAATTGGCTTGGTAGATACACTGGGTTCCTTAAAAGTAGCCATTAATATTGCTGCCCGGAAAGCTAACCTGGGCAGCAATTACAGTATTGAAGAACTGCCTCACCAGATAAACCCATTGCACAAATTCCTGAGCGGATTCGGCACCGAATCGGGGCAGGCCTTTTTGAAAAATACCCTGGGCGATGCTTACAAACCTATTGATGACATTACCAAGTTGCAAAACCTGAAAGGTGTGCAGGCAAGGATGCCATACGATATAAATATTCAATAATAACCTAAACCAAATTAAACAGTTTATGAAACCACTTGTGGGGATTTTAATGGGAAGCGCATCAGACCTTCCTTTGATGACAGAAGCAGCCAAAGTGCTGGAAAGTTTTGAAATACCATTTGAAATTAATGTGCTATCGGCCCATCGTACTCCCGACAAAGCCTTGGAGTATGCCCGTGCGGGAAGAGAAAGAGGCTTGAAAGTATTTATTGCAGGAGCAGGTGGAGCAGCGCACCTTCCGGGTGTGGTAGCAGCTATGACTCCATTGCCTGTTATTGGTGTTCCGGTTAATTCATCTAATTCCATTGAAGGATTGGATTCCCTTTTATCCATCGTACAAATGCCGGGCGGAGTGCCTGTGGCTTGCGTTGCAGTGGATGGAGCACATAATGCGGGAATATTAGCCGTTCAAATTATTGCCACCGGAGACCCCGAATTGCAAAAGAAAGTGATTGCTTTTAAAGAAAACCTGAAAGAAAAAATTTATAAATCAGCCGCTGAAATAAACAAGCTGGATTTTAAGTTTATGGTGAAGTAGGCACAGATTCTGATGAAAGAATTTAAGTATACTATTTTATTTTCTTTCCTTATTCAAATATGCTTTGCCCAGAGTAGTCTAAAAAACAAACAGAATCCTTCAAACGATACTCTTAGCTATAAAAAAGGCTGTCTGACCGCGAATGAGTTGGAGTACCTGAAGCTAAGAGA
>DATHNK010000289.1:0-4555 GCA_035486075.1 Bacteroidia bacterium | reverse complement strand
GCCGTATTATTGGGATGCTGAAACAAGTTCAGCATGACCGCTTGGGCTAAATTAGAGCAATAAAAAACCCTTCCGAAGAAGGGTTAATTTATAATTACTAATTATTAATTACTAATTGAGCGATTAGCGTCTGTGCCCTCCTCCGCCGCCACGTCTGTCGCCACCGCCGCGTCTATCGCCTCCGCCCGAGCGGAAACCGCCACCGTTGCTTTCTTCTTCGGTAGGTTCAGGCATTCCTTCAGGGCGTGGTAAAAGCACTTTACGTGATAAACGGTACTTGCCTGTCTTTTGGTCGACAGCCAATAGTTTCACACGTACGGTATCACCTTCGTTAAAGATGCCTTGCATACTGTCGAGGCGTTTCCAGTCTACTTCTGAAATGTGGAGCAAACCTTCTTTTCCCGGCAGGAATTCAACAAATGCGCCGAATTCAACAATGCTCTTTACTTTTCCTTCGTATTCGGTTCCGGGTTCAGGGATAGTGGTAATTCCTTTAATGCGGGCCAAAGCAGCGTCAATAGCTTCTTTGTTCGGCGAGGAAATATCTACATAACCCATTCCGTCTTTTTCTTCAATAACAATAACTGCACCGGTGTCGGCTTGTATGCCTTGAATAACCTTTCCACCCGGACCTATAACTGCACCGATCATATCCTTAGGAATCTTGATTTGGATAATACGAGGAGCATAAGGTTTGTAATCGGCATTAGGGCCGGCAAGTGTTTTAGCCATTTCGCCTAATATGTGGAGACGTCCGTTGCGGGCTTGTTCCAATGCTTGTGCAAGCACTTCGTAGGAAAGTCCGTCAATTTTAATATCCATTTGGCAGGCGGTGATACCGTCTTTTGTTCCGGTTACTTTAAAGTCCATATCGCCAAGGTGGTCTTCGTCTCCGAGGATATCGGAAAGGATCGCGAATTTTCCGCTCTTAGGGTCAGCAATCAGTCCCATGGCAATACCTGCAACAGGCTTGGTAATTTGCATACCTGCATCCATCAATGCCAGGCATCCTGCGCAAACAGTCGCCATAGATGATGAACCATTCGATTCTAATATATCAGATACGATACGAACAGTATATGGATTTTCAGCAGGCATAACAGCTCTTAAGGCACGTAATGCAAGGTTACCGTGGCCTATTTCGCGGCGGCCTGTGCCACGCATCATCTTCGCTTCGCCGGTTGAGAACGGAGGGAAGTTATAGTGCAGCATGAAGTTATTTGTTCCGTCAATCACGGCTCCGTCAATCAACTGGGCATCTAATTTGCTGCCGAGGGTAACAGTGGTGAGCGATTGGGTTTCGCCACGGGTGAAGATAGCTGAACCATGCGCCATTGGCAGGTAAGCTACTTCGCTCCATATAGGACGTATCTCGTCGCCTTTGCGGCCATCTAAACGTACTTTTTCATTCAGCATGCAATCGCGAACGGCATCTTTTTCTATTTCGAAAAAATAGCGTTTCAGCATACCTGATTTTTCTTCTCTTTCTTCTTCCGTAAGGGTTTCGCGGAATCCTTCACGAACGGCTTCAAACCTTTCGCTGCGGACATGCTTATTGGCAATTCCTTCGGTGGCTATAGTATAAAACTTTTCGTAGCAATGCTTGCGCATATTTTCTTTCAAATGTTCATCGTTGGTTTCGTGGGAGTATTCGCGTTTTTCAGTCGCGCCTACCAGGTTAGCCAATTCCAACTGGGCCTTGCATTGGTCCTTGATAACATCGTGGGCCAGTTTCAATGCTTCCACCATTTCGGCTTCGCTGCATTCTTTCATAGAACCTTCCACCATGTTCAAATCGTTCATGGTTCCGGCAACAATAATATCTAAGGTTGCTTTTGCGTTTTCTTCAAAGGTCGGGTTCACGACAAATTTGCCATCAATTTTCGATACGCGAACTTCCGATATGGGCCCGTTAAACGGGATATTTGAAACTGCAATAGCTGCAGAAGCCGCTAATCCGGCAAGTGAGTCCGGCATAACTTTGCCATCGGCAGAGATTAAGTAAACTAATACTTGGATTTCTGCATGGTAATCATCCGGGAACAATGGACGTAATGACCTGTCAATAAGACGGGAAATTAAAATTTCATATTCCGAAGGACGGGCTTCACGTTTGAAGAATCCGCCGGGGATACGACCCGATGATGCAAATTTTTCCTGATAATCAACAGATAAGGGAAGGTAATCCATACCTTCTTTAGCGTCTTTGTTTGATACTACGGTTGCGAGTAACATGGTGTCGCCCATGCGAACCACTACGCTTCCGTCTGCTTGTTTGGCTAACTTACCTGTTTCTATGGTAATAGACCTATCGCCTTCACCCGGAAGAGCGATTTTAATGTTTTTTATATTCATGTTTTTTTGATTTAGGGATATGGGATAAGGAATAAGGGATAAGGCAGAACTTGCCTCTCCACTTACTCCTTATCCCTTACTCCTTATTACTATTGATTATCTGCGGATATCCAGCTTCTTGATGAGTGCCCTGTAACGAGCAATATCCTTGGCTTTCAAGTATTCTAATAGAGCTTTACGTTTGCCTACCAAATTTACCAGTGACCTTTTGGTTCCCAAATCCTTTGGGTTTTCTTTTAAGTGCTTGGTAAGGAAATTGATGCGGACAGTAAAAAGGGCAATCTGAGACTCAGAAGTTCCAGTTGCGGTTTCAGCGCCTCCGTGGTCACGGAATATCTGCTTTTTGGCTTCTTTTGTTAAGTACATTCTTCTTGTTTTTTTATAATTGGGCGCAAAGATAGGAAATAATTAGAAACAGACAAGAATAATGAATATCGAATCATGAATATCGATTTAAGAAGGGAAGGGCAATGCACTTAATTTTACCCAAGTACTTGGATAGAAGGGTTTGTTTTCTTGATTTTTTCAACTTCATCACAAATAGTTGTGTACATTTCCAGATTCCACCCATCACCCATAGTGCCCTTTGGAACGATTCTTTCATTCTTATAGAAAAAAAATAGTCTAATAGAAACGGCGGCTGCGTTTTTTTTCTTTGCTATTTTTACTGCCAAGTTATTATCAATAGGATACTCTCCTTTATCAACTATTTTATCAAATTTTCTTATTTTGATATGGATTGTTTTTCTTTCCTCATCAATAACAATGGAATCAAAACTATAAATTGCAAAATGCATTCCAAGGGGAAGTACAAATAATTAAGATAGTACCCCACCGAATTCTATATTATAGATTAAGGTATCTTGGTGATATGCAATAATTGGCATAAGTAGAGGCATTAATAAAGTAGCCAATAATATCGGGACTATGCGTTTTTTAAAGGGCTTATATTTTTTTGGAGTAAAGGTCAGCATCAATTAGTATTTAAAACAAAAATAATTAAAAAAACAGGTCTGTAAAAGGGATTCTATATCAACTCAATCCCTGTTTTCTTAATTTCTTCAATCAAAAGGCTATCGCCTTTGTAAGATTTTGAAGGAAAAGTGTGAAGGTCAAGTTCGGGAAATTTTATGGCTACTTTGCCAATGAGGTCAAGGTTTTTTAAAATATTGTTGCTGAAACTATCGGAGAATATTGCAATATCAATATCTGAATTTTCTTTCATTCCTTTTTTTGCGGAAGAACCAAATAGTACAGCCCTGTTTATTTTTACAGGCAATGTATCACATTCTTTCAGAAATGCTTTGGAATATTTTATTGCATCATTTTTAGAAAGCATTTTTTCAGTTTTTTGATTTCATTAAGGTATTCTGTTGCAATTTTACTATTTGTAAATTTATAAAGTTTATCAATATCTTCAGGATATCTGCCTTCAATTTGGTATTGATTCAACTTTAGAAGGAACATTTGTTGTTCTTGAATTAGCTCAATATCACCCTCTTTCAGTAATTTCAAGAGGTTATGTATCTTGGGAGGGATATTCTCATCTCTGTTTTTCACCCATAAAGCTTTAGCTAATTTCTCCAGATATAAATGCCCGAAAAATAAAGCATGTACGTACTTTTTCCCTTTAAGCAGGTACTCCATGATTTCCCAATCCTTTTCAGCGCTGTTCAGCCAATGGTCGATATGTTTCTGTTTTGTCATATTTAAATACCCCTCAAAAGTAGGTATTTTCCGGCACCTTGCAAATTCCATTAATTCCACATTTCCTATTTCAATTATTTCCTTATTTTTGACTTACAAACCAATACCTAAAACCCTATGAGAAAATTACACCAATTTGTAGTGATAGTCTGCTGTATTGTTTCTGTGCAGGTAATACTATCTTTTTATTGCTGCACCATGCCGCAACAAAAGGCAGATGCGAATCCGGCAGATATGACAATACCCCAAATGATAGCCAAAGGCAAATACTTAGTTACTGTCGGTGGTTGTAATGATTGTCATTCACCCAAAATTATGACCCAAATGGGCCCTGTTGTAGATTCCTCGAAAATGCTTTCCGGTTCTCCGGCCGATATGAAGTTAGCCCCAATTGACACCAATCAAATTGCACCCGGCAAATGGTATCTCGGCGCTGCCGATCTTACTACCTGGGTTGGCCCCTGGGGTATATCGTATTCAGCCAACCTTACTC
>DATHNK010000288.1:0-4603 GCA_035486075.1 Bacteroidia bacterium | reverse complement strand
CTGATCCCAGTCATTTATTGTGTTATTACTCACGGTTGTACCAATATCAGCCCAATTGCCCTGACCAGGATTAGGAACCCAGTGCTGAACCTTAAAGGTCCCTGCCAGGGTCCCTGCCCCATTTACCAGATAAGCAGTAGAGGCAGCATTCGATTGAAGAATAATATTTCCTCCTGAGCCTGTCAGCGTTCCTGCTGTTGGGATAAGGGAGTGGGTTATGGTCCACGTACCAGCAGTAACACTAGTGCCGGCTGCCGTAGCGGATGATAAATCGTGGAATGTACAGCCAACGCCGTTCAGTGTTTGGGCGCCGGTGCCATTCAGTGTGCATAGGTTGGATACCGAAAATCCAGCGCTGGCAAAATTAGCGCCCCCGGTATTGTTTATCGCAAGGTTGTAAAATGTCTGTGTTCCTGAAAGCGTCTGAGAAGCAAGGCCGTTTAAAGTTACAGTGCCTGTGCGTACCGTTATGGAACCTGCAATGGTAAGATTACCTCCAACAGAAATACCAAAATTAGAACCGTTAACATCAATAGCGCCGGCACTGATTGTAAGATTACCACTGCAATTGATAGCACTTTGCATATTGAGCGCACTACTTCCAGTCTTAGTAACATTACTGAAAGTTTCCGGACCAGGGGTTTTTGAAACAAATAAAGTAGCGCCAGCCGCATTAAAAGTTACAGTTCCGGTTCCTCCATTGAAGGTACATCCGTTATTAGTCCAGTTGCAATTTGCTGCAATATTGAATGAGGAACTATTAACTGTTCCGGCAAAAAGAAAAATGGAACCTGTTACTGAGATACTAGAACTCAAATTAGTAATTCCGTTGTTTTGTTTATAGAAATTATAAAATGTCTCAGTACCACCTATTTTACCTACAGTTTTTGCAACTGCTCCCATTGGTGCAAAATCAACCACACCGCTTCTGGGTTTAAAGGTTCCTCCATTATTCACCCAGTTTCCATAAATCACTATCCAGTAATTACCTGCACCTGCATCCAGGGTTCCGGAAGCTGCATTGAATGTCAAATCACCATTAACATTAAGCTGATTCAGTAAACTTACTGTGGCAGTGCCAGAATTAGCGATTGTTACATTCTGAAGCTGAGTAGGGGAAGAAGCTGTTACTGTTTGAGTAACTCCCGCACCTCCGTTGAAGATCACACTCAAAGAGGTTGTATAAGTTCCATTATTTACATCTGTATAATTTCCACCAAGTGTGAGAATTTTCCCATTCAAACCACTAATACGGCTTCCTGCATTTGCTTTAAAGTTACCTGCCACAGTTTGATTGGCTGCAAAGGAATAGACAGCAGAACTGGAACTGAGTGTAAGGTTATAATAAGAACTGGCATTGTAAATGATAGTGCTGTTCAATGTATAGGTTACAGTATTATTACTGGCAGATGCATTTAGCACACCCGTGCCGGATACATTATAAGAAAGGCTAAGTCCACTACCATTTCCTTGTGTAAGAGTAGATGTGGCAGCGCTCAAATTCAAAATGCCAGCTACTGTCAGGGTACTATTATTCGTAATGGTGCCAGTAGCATTTACCGTCAGGTTATAACACGATGAAACCACATCTACTGTAATGGGATTGCCTGCAGCAATTATCACATTATCTCCCACACCGGGAGTGGTTCCAACAGGTCCACCTGTCCAGGAAAGGGGGTTACTCCAGTTCACGATTATTCCCCCTCCGTTGGAGGTAAAGGTTGATCCGCAAAAACCAACTATAGGACCCAGCAGGAATAGACTGGTCAGAATATAAAACAGCGTTCTTTTTTTATAAGTTTCAGGCATGGTAATCGTTTTATATGTACTTAGTTGAATGTCACACTAAATTAGTCAATATTTTTATTTCGCACGGTATATTTTCATAGATTATATTACAAGATTTAAAATTATCAACAAATGCATAGGAAAACCTTCTCTGTCTACGATATTGTCGCAATTTTGTTGCATAAAGTAAAAAGTGTTTAAAAGTAAAGTATAGGTTTAAATGAATTTATAACTTCGCCCATCAAATTCCCATAATTTGGTTATTAAATTGCAAATTGCTCATTTATAGTCACTTGCGTTTAAATCTTCGAAAAGTCGAATTTGATAATTTTGCGATTGAGATGTTTTTACGGAAATCCAAAACATGTTTCACGGGTAAAGACTTAGAATGGAAGCAAATAATTCAGAAGAAAAGTGGGATTTAATTATTGAGCAAAAGCATCATTGGCTTGATCTGGATATCCGGTCTATATGGAAATATAAGGATTTGATTGTATTATTTGTCCGAAGAGATTTTGTTGCCCAGTATAAACAAACCTTACTTGGACCACTTTGGCATATCATTCAGCCTCTTTTTACGACATTTCTATTTACGATCATATTCGGACAAATCGCAAATATTAAAACTGATGGGAGTCCCCGTCCTCTGTTTTATCTTTCGGGCCTCATTATCTGGGGGCTTTTTTCCGGAACCGTTCTGAGTACCTCGGCAACATTTGTGAATAATGCGGCTATTTTCGGAAAGATTTACTTTCCACGATTGGTATCGCCTATATCAGTTGTCATTTCCAATATCATCAGATTCGGAATTCAGTTTGTTCTTTTTTTAATTGTTTGGGTATACTATCTTTATTTCGACGGTAGTTCATTCCACCCTCATCCTGGTATCTCCATACTTTTTATACCAGTGATTGTACTCATAATCTCTATTATGGGCATGGGGTGTGGCATTATCATTTCATCCCTGACTACCAAGTATCGCGATCTTTCCATGTTTACCGGGTTTGCTCTGCAGCTATTGATGTATTTATCACCTGTTATCTATCCGGCAGTTATCTGGGGCCGATATGAATGGGTGATGAAATACAACCCCATTACATATATGATTGATATGTGCAGATATGCATTTCTGGGCACAGGGCAAATTTCCATCCATGGGATTCTGTATAGTTTGGCTTGTAGCGTCATACTTTTGACCATAGGCATTATATTGTTTAATCGTGTGGAAAAGAGTTTTATGGATACCGTTTAGTCTATGGAGGATATAGCAATCAGAATTGAGCAAGTAAGTAAACTTTACCGTTTGGGTATTATTTCTTCGGGGAGCCTGAAGGAGGATATAGGTATGCTTTTGGCTAAGATAAATAAGCGCGAGGATGAATATTTTGAGGCGGGTGAGCAGGAAAGAAAGCAACTGGTATGGGCTCTGAAGGACATTACCTTTGATGTAAAGAAAGGGGAAGTATTAGGTCTTATAGGAAAGAATGGGGCAGGAAAATCAACTCTGCTTAAAATTCTATCCCGGGTAACAGAACCTACCCGTGGAAGGGTTAAAATACGTGGACGTATTGTTTCTTTACTTGAAGTCGGAACAGGATTTCATCCGGAGCTAACCGGGAAAGAGAACGTGTTTCTCAATGGAGCCATACTCGGAATGAGTAAAAGGGAAATACTTTCCAAATACGATGAAATTGTTGAGTTCAGCGGGGTTTCGAAATATATTGACACTCCTGTTAAGCGTTATTCTTCCGGCATGTATGTGAGACTGGCGTTTGCAGTGGCTGCTCATCTGGAACCGGAAATTTTGATTGTTGATGAAGTACTTGCTGTTGGAGATGCCGAATTTCAGGCTAAATGTTTGGGAAAGATCAAGGATGTTTCAGCGCATGGACGTACCGTTGTTTTTGTTAGTCATAGCATGGCGGCTGTGAGATCTCTTTGTCAATCTGCAGTACTGATCGATCAAGGTCAGGTAACCGATTCCGGAGATGTAGGCCGGATTGTAGACAGGTACCTTGGCTTAAATCAGGTTGTAACTGCAAGCAGTGTTCATTTCCCCCCGAATGAAAGACCTGGTAATGTGGATTTTAAAGTAATTGCAATCCGGATAAGAAATCAGTGGGGAGATGAATCCAATGCTTTTTTTGTTTCAGCCGATTTTACAATTGAAATAGAATATGAAGTGCTGAAAGATGATGTGCAGATTTGTTTGTCGGTCTCATTAAATAATGCACAAGGCGACGGATTATTTGCATCATTGAATACAACGGATAGGGAATATGACGTTAAGCGGAAACAGGGTGTCTATATGTCATCGGTAAAAGTGTTTGGCTCCCTGTTGAATTGTGGGAAATTCCATATTGCTATCAATGGATACCGGGAAGGCTGGAGTGATCATTTCGGGATTAACAATGTTTTGAGTTTTGAAATGCTAGATGACAATGCGTTGAGAGGTGACTACAAACAAAATTACGGAGGCTCCTTCCGGCCCAAGCTGGAATGGAACACGAAAGCAGTCTCCAACTCAAAATAATAGTAAAGATGTCACTTCGTTCCCGGAAGCCTAAAATTCTTATTATATATAAATGCCTCGGTTTCCCATTGCGGAATACGGTTGATGAACATTTATATTCGTTCAAGCGTTATGCAGATGCCGATTGTTATTATCTCAAACTGGATATTGGTAAAGACACCTTTTACAGTCAGGAGCCTGTACCGGAATATCTTTTGAAAATTGATTTTGATTATATTTTTTTTCATTACGGATTTATTTCAAGCCGCTGGGCGGGTAAAACCTGTTATGAATATGCATTAA
>DATHNK010000287.1:0-3660 GCA_035486075.1 Bacteroidia bacterium | reverse complement strand
ATTGCCAACGATTCGGTACAAATAACTGTCACCGCCAATCCCGATACTATTTATGCAAATGGCGACAGCGCCACGCTCTCAGTTTACAGCCCTGTTCCGGGAACTTATTTGTGGGCGCCCTCCGGTGCAACAACTCAATCTATTACTGTTACTCCGGCGGCCACTTCAACATACACAGTAGTTGTATCTACCGTATGCGGAACATATACATCTGCCGTAACGGTTTATAATTTCAATTGCACAAATACGTATGACGAACCCATTTGCCTGGTGACCATAGACACCGCTTCCAATTGGCCCGAAATTATATGGGGCCGGACAAACTCTCCGCCTCAAGGCGGGTTTGGGTATTATTATTTTTACAGAGATACAATTTCAGGTTATAAGTTTATTGGAGGGTTGCCCTTAACAGATTATACTGCTGCTATTGATGCTCACTGGCCTTCATGGTTTGGCCCTGCAAGTTACGAATTATCAACCTTTGATTCCTGCGGAGAATCAGCGCTAAGCGCCCCGGCTACCTCTGTTTTCTTAACCACTACTGCCGGAGTGAATGCGTATATACTTAACTGGACTGCATACGTAGGGTTCATTCCTACAGAATACCGTATTTTTCGCGCAACCTCTTCAGGGCCGCTCACGCTGATAGATTCCGTACTCAATACCGTGCTTACCTATACCGATTCCTTTCCGCCATACGGCTCTAATTATGCCATACAAGCGGTAAGCCCTTATGGGCCATGTACTCCAACAGCAAAGTTTTTTCATAATAAAGTTGGCGCATCTCTTTCCGGTTCATTCAGCAACAAATTTAATACTGAAGTTTTAGGAACCCAGTCCTTAAAAAGTAATGACAGGCAATTGACAATCTATCCTAATCCAACCAACGGAAATTTGTCTCTTAATTATTCTACAAACAGCAGTGGAAATGTTCAAATAAGTATTATAGATGAACTAGGACAAATAGTTTATACCACAAATGAAACAAAAGTGGCAGGCAATTATAATGAACAACTGAATTTGGAAAACCTTGCTTCCGGCATTTACACGCTGCGTATGCAAACCGCCGGTGGAACTACTGTGAAGAAGGTTATTATAATGCATAATAAATTGAGATAAGATATAAGTGGTAAGAGATAAGCAAAAACCCCGGCTGAAACGGCGGGGTTTTTTGTTTATATGCAAGGTTACAATACTGCACAATGTTAGAGTTTTCAGAGATAGGTTTCCTATAAAATGAATACATGAAAATACCATCTTAAAATATGTTAAACAATGCTATTTTTACTGTCGGGTTGATATTATATATAACTTTGTGTCCTTAAAGAGCAAAATCACCCAAGCCAAGTGAAAAGATATTGCAATTTATTCTTCCTTCTTTTTTCCCTTTTATTTTTTGGGCGCAGTGCTAAAGGCATAAGTTTTATTGACCCTAATCATTGCAATTATTTCTGCGTTGAAGGGAATAATGGTAATTCCTTCGTTTGCGCCAGCCAAAAAAATAATAATCCCGGAAGCGACTATGTAGTTATTCTTTTTAAGAAAGGGATAGAGGGGAAAGATAAACTGTTCAACTTTAAATCTAACATTACTTGCACAGGGACTGACAATCACTTTAAGGATAAAGCTTTATCGAATTCCGGATGGGTAAAATATATTCTTTACTTTTCCAGGATTCAAATATTTCCGCAGGAATTTATCTGCTCTTTTTCATTCCGCGGACCTCCCGAACTTTGCTAATGTATAGGGAATAGGTTTCTGTAATAAAAATTTATTCTTTCATACGCTACCTGGAATACCCTTAAAGGGTATTCACCTCTTAATTGCAGGTTTTCATGGTAAAAAAGCAATTATAAAGATCAAACTATTAATCTCCATAATTTTTTAAAGTTATGAAAACACAGGTTTTAATTTTTGTTGCAACGCTTGCATTGGCGGCTTGCAATAATAGCGCAAACAATGAGCAGTTGCTAAAAATAAAAGATCTAGCTAAAGCTGACTCATTAAAGATCATTCAGGGAATTCAGAAAGATTCCTTATTAACTTCTTATCTGAATGATTTGAATGACATTCAGGAAAATTTAGACAGGATAAAGGAGAGGGAAAAAATAATAACAATGAAACCATCTGAAAATAACCCGGGTAACAAACAGTCTATTGTAAGTGAAATTAAAGAGTTGGACGATTGGATTGTAAGTAATGATAAGAAAATGACCGGGCTGGAAGCAAGGCTAAAAAGGATGGACAAAAAAAATATAAAGCTGGAAAGTTTAGTGGCCCATCTTACCAAAGAAATAACGGATAAGGATGAAGAGATAGCCGCCATGCAGGCTAAACTTAGCAGCGCCGACGATTCATTGAAGTTTATTACAGCCCGTTTTAATGACAGCATTGTGGTTATTAAGAGGCAACGGACACAAATGGCTGTAATGAATACGGTTTACTATATAACCGGAACCATGAAGCAATTGCAGGAAAAAGGTGTAATAGACAGAGAAGGAGGGTTTGTAGGATTGGGCCGGGTGGCGGAATTAAACCCTGATGCCAATAGTACTGTGTTTATTAAAGCTAATCTTGGCAATTTGAAGGGAATAAGCCTTCATGGCAAGTTCAGGCGGTTTATAACAACACATCCTGATAAAGCCTACAGTGTTATAAGTAATAGTAAGGCAGATTCAATTGCTATTAATACTCCGGCTACTTTTTGGAGTGAAAGTAAATTTCTTGTGGTTGCGGTAAAATAGAAATGGAAATAGTGATCTGAAAAAGCAGTTGGGTGAAACATGCAGTGTTGGGGGATGATTAAATAAAAGGGATTTTAGAGTCCCCCTTCACGCATGTTTATTAAATAATAATTAAGCAATATTTAGAAATATATTTATTTTGGATAAAATTATAAATACCATACGGAAAAAAGCAAAACAAGTATTTGACCGTATCAAGAATGAAAAGCTCAAGGAAACATTACTACAGGCAATACCCTTTTGGGCAGCCTCATTAATTACTGGTTTAGTTGCTGTACTTTATGCCAGGGTATTTTCGTATGCGGAAGGAATAACGGTATCCGTATTTCATTACAAAAGCTGGCTCCTGTTTATTCTTTCACCCATTTGTTTTATTTCGTCCTGGTGGATAGTGAAAAGGTTTTCGCCCTATGCAACAGGTAGTGGAATACCACAGGTAATAGCCGCCATTGAACTTGAAAAGCCTAATAAAAATTCCTCCGTCACTAAATTGCTTGGATTTCGGGTTATTATTACAAAGGTAATATCAAGCACTATTTTTGTAATCGGGGGTGCTGCTGTTGGGCGTGAAGGCCCGACCATACAAATTTCAGGCTCAATTTTCCGGAAAATAAATGAGATCTTACCCCACTGGTGGCCTAAAAATTCCAGGCAAAATATGATACTTTCTGGTGCTGCGGCAGGGCTGGCCGCCGCATTTAACGCCCCCCTTGGAGGCGTTATGTTTGCCATAGAAGAACTTGCAGAAACGCACATGGGTAATTTTAAAACGTCGGTACTTTCGGGAGTTATCATCGCAGGGTTACTTGTGCAAAGTATAGCGGGGCCTTATCTTTATCTTGGGTTTCCTGTCGTCAATAATTTATCTCATTGGATACTTGTTGATGTCGCCCTTGTTGCGGTTATCGCAGGGTTA
>DATHNK010000286.1:0-4325 GCA_035486075.1 Bacteroidia bacterium | reverse complement strand
AAATCGCCGGCCTATGGGGTGGAACCGGAGGTGATACATTTTCCTATTTAACACCGATTGACAACCTCCTCGCCAAAGGAAATTATTTACCCGATTTCAGAATGCCAGGCTATGGCACAGCCTATTTAATTTTCAAGCTGTTCTTTTCAACTGCAACCGCCTGTAATATATTGATAGTATTGCAATACCTGCTGGCATCTGCCAGTGTTTACTTTCTTGCGCTTACAACTAAAAATATATTTAACAGTACAAGAATATTTTACTTTTCGTTTTACATTTTCCTTATCTGCAACTTTCCAAATTTCTTCGATGGCTATATTCTTACGGAAAGCTTATGTACTTCCTTTTTAATATTCTCCGTTTACTTTTTTACGAATTATTTTACTTCAAAAAAAATTGTTCATTTATTTTTATCTTCTGTTTTCATTAGCTGGGCGATATTCATACGTCCGGGGTTTTCTTTGTTGCTCCCGGTCTTTGCTCTGGGCCTGGTCTTTCAAAAAAGAAGCGGGATTAAAAGCAATTTAAAATATGGCCTTATTTTCCTTGTCCCTTTCATTATTGTTGACTCTGCCTGGACCATCAGGAATTATCACCATTACAAAAAAATAGTTCCTCTTACTGCAATCAGTAATTATCCGGATGTTGCATCCACCTACCTTGGGCCTTTGTTTTACTTTGTTCAAGGTTGGGGCGGCGCATATTCCCTAAGGGATAAAGAACCTGACATTAGCTGGTTTGAATATACCTACCCTGGCAGGATCAAACCTACTCATTATGATTCACTACCCGACTATATATATACTTCAAAATACAATAAAGACAGCCTTCTTCATCTTAAAAAATTGATAATAGCATTGCAAAACCCAATGATAGATAGAACCACCGCTGCAGCATATCAAAGGGAGTTGATGTTTAAATTTAATAAGTACCGGGAAGCGCTTCAAGAAGAAAAACCATTTTTATACTATGTACGAACTCCACTAAAATTAACAGCTATCTTTTTATATGGAGCTTACACTAAAAAATATCTTGACCGCGGGCAAACTTTAGGAAGATTCAACATCTTGTTGCGTGCGTTTGCCAACACACTTTATTTAACCACCTTGATCCTGGGAATAATAGGAATGCTATTCTTGTTATTTAAGGGGTACAGACATAATATCCTGTTCATTCTAATAGCACTTATACCGCTATATACTATTGTACTTCATGCTATTGTATTACGAATTCCGGACACCCGCTTTTTTATGCCCACCTGGCCATTTTTAATCATATGCGAGGCTTACGCTCTTTCGGTGTTAAGTGATAAGTTATATGGCAATAGCCAGAAACTGCATAAGCCTTAGAATTACAGCAAGTTCCTGTTGCCTGAGATGAACGAGCATCAATACCCTTTTTTCACTATTTTTGCAGCCTTTATTAAAAAACCCTTGAGCCCGGAAACTGATATCTATATACACCCAACTGCTATTGTTGACGAAGGTTGCCAAATAGGCGAAGGCAGCAAAATATGGCATTTCTGCCACGTTATGACCCGAGCCATCATTGGGAAAAAATGCAGTTTAGGACAAAACGTAATGGTCGCACCAGGCGTAATTTTAGGCAATAATGTAAAAGTACAAAACAATGTATCTATATACGAAGGTGTTGTTTGTGAAGACGATGTCTTTTTAGGCCCTTCCATGGTGTTTACAAACATTATTAATCCCCGTAGCGCTATTGTCCGTAAAGGTCAATACGCGAAAACTAAAGTTCATAAAGGAGCGACAATTGGAGCTAATTCCACTATAGTTTGCGGACACGATATAGGCGAATATGCATTTATTGGTGCAGGTGCTGTAGTTACTAAAACTGTAAAATCTTATGCATTGATGGTTGGCAACCCCGCTAAACAAATCGGCTGGATGAGTGAATATGGCCACCGGTTGAATTTTGATGCCAACGGAATTGCCACCTGCTCAGAAAGCAAAGAAAAATACAAGTTGGAAAATGGACAGGTTCATAAAATAATTTCCACCTAAATGAGCCTTGAAAAAATAAAATTTGCAGTTGTAGGTTGTGGCCACATTGGCAAACGACATGCCGAAATGATTAGCAGGAACGACGATACGGAACTTGTTGCCCTTTGTGATATACTGCCCGAAGACCAGACTAGAGTCGAAAAATTTGATGTACCCTATTTTACATCCATTGAGGATATGTTTGCAGATTGCGATATAGATGTGGTAAGCGTTTGCACGCCTAACGGGCTTCACGCCGAACATGCTCTGAAAGCCCTGGAAGCTAAAAAACATGTGGTTTGTGAAAAACCTATGGCTTTGAAGAAATCAGATTGTGAAGCAATTATTTTTAAAGCTTTGCAAGTGCATAAGCAAGTATTCTGTGTAATGCAAAACCGCTATTCACCCCCTGCAGAATGGGTGAAAAACCTGGTAGAATCAAAAGCATTGGGTAACATTTTTATGGTTCAGTTGGACTGTTATTGGAACCGCGATGAACGTTACTATAAAACCAATACCTGGAAAGGAAAACTGGCTATGGATGGAGGAGTTTTATTTACACAGTTCTCGCATTTTATCGATATGATGTATTGGCTTTTCGGCGATATTTATGACATCAAAGGACAGTTCAATAATTTTACCCATACTAAGAACACAGAGTTTGATGACAGTGGTACCGTAAGCTTTAAATTTCTGAAAGAAGGTATTGGCAGTCTCAATTTCTCTACTTCTATTTGGGATCATAACTTTGAGAGCAGTTTAACCATAGTAGCTGAAAACGGCACCGTGAAATTAGGTGGTCAATACATGGATATAGTGGAATATTGCCATGTGAAAAATTTAGAAAAACCAAACCTCGCCCCCACCAACCCAGCCAATGACTATGGACACTATAAAGGTTCGGCAGCTAACCATCATTATGTAATAGAAAACGTTGTTAACACCCTTAAGAATGGCTCCATGGCATCTACCAATGCATTGGAAGGCATGAAAGTGGTAGAAATAATTGAAAGAATTTACGCATCAAAAGCAAAGCAGTAAGAAGTTTCAAGACTTTATGAACTTTATAACTTTACAAACCTTATGAACTCAATGTACCAGGATATAATAGATAAAAAAGCAAAAGTTTCGCTGATTGGCTTGGGCTACGTAGGCCTGCCTATTGCTCTTGCATTTGCACGGAAAGTCTCTGTAATCGGCTTCGATATTAATAAAAGCCGTATAGAGATGATGAAAAAAGGAATTGATCCCAGCGGCGAATTGAAGCCGGAAGAATTTAACGGTTGTGATATTGAATTTACAGACTCACTGGATGTGTTAAAGAAGGCCAACTTCCATATTGTTGCAGTGCCTACCCCAGTAGATCATGCCAACCAGCCTGACCTTACTCCTGTACTTAAAGCCAGTGAAAGTATAGGCAAAGTTCTAAAGAAAGGAGACTACGTAGTATATGAATCTACCGTTTATCCGGGTTGCACTGAAGATGATTGTGTGCCTGTGTTGGAAAAGTTTTCAGGATTGAAAGTAGGTGTTGATTTTAAAGTAGGCTACTCTCCCGAGCGTATAAATCCAGGCGATAAGGTGCATACTATTACTAAAATTTTAAAGATAGTCTCGGGTTGTGACGCGGAGGCCCTGGATAATATTGCCAAAACATATTCCATAATTGTTGAACCGGGCGTTCACAAGGCCTCTTCCATAAAGGTGGCCGAGGCTGCCAAGATTATTGAGAATACACAGAGAGATGTGAATATTGCACTGATGAATGAACTCTCGCTCATCTTCAACAGGATGGGTATTAATACCTACGAAGTATTGGAAGCCGCAAGCACCAAATGGAATTTTTTAAAGTTCGCTCCGGGGCTTGTAGGTGGCCACTGTATTGGTGTTGACCCCTATTATCTCATCCATAAAGCGGAAGCATTGGGATACCATACGCATGTAATTAATTCCGGCCGTTATGTAAACGACTCCATGGGTTTTTATGTAGCCAAAAACACAGTGAAGAAAATTATTGCAACCGGTAAAGATATTTCCAAAGCCAAGGTGCTGGTGATGGGAGCCACCTTTAAAGAGGACGTGAAAGACATCCGTAACTCACGCATTGCCGATGTGGTAAAGGAATTGAAATCATTTTCCTTAAAAGTAGATGTGACCGACCCATTAGCGGAATCGCATGAGGTAATGGAGGAATACGGCTTTGAACTAACAGATAAATTATCCAATGATTACGACGCAGTTATTATTGCCGTTAATCATAAACAATACATGAACTATAATGAAGATTTTTTTGCATCTATATTAACTCCGCAAGGAATTGTA
>DATHNK010000285.1:0-2856 GCA_035486075.1 Bacteroidia bacterium | reverse complement strand
GCTTGCAATGGCCTCTACATAGTCTTCCATTTTCACTTTTCCACCGCATTCGGCTGTGGTTTCGTCCTGGTGTTTTAAAATATAATCTATGGTCCATATAAAACCTCCGCCCAGGTAAGGCCCGTCGAATTCACGCAGCCTGGCTGCCACCTGCGCCGGACAATCGGAAGTTTCAGCCCGTCCCGGAATCCTGCACCTGTCGCCGGAAATGATAAAACCATCGGTATTAAAATCCGGCATTGCGTAAGAAATGGCGTTGGCCCACTGGCGCGGAATATTAGGAGTTCCGCCAATATAGCATTGGGTGTTCCAGTATTTTACCGCACCTTTTTTATAGTTCTCCAGTTCTATAAGCGCATCTACCCAAAAGGAAATAAAAGTGTATGGGCAGAACGTTATTCCAAACCCCATACCAATAAGCATTTTGCAAAAAGCCACAAAAGAAGCCTGGTCGTATGTTTCCTCGCAGTCCAGGTCTATTATGTCAATGGCCGGAAATGATTTCCGGAATGCCAGAAAATTATTTTTCAGCGCCGTACCATCGAAGGAATTATTATTACTTGTATATATAGAACGTATGTTGGCAAAATCGGCTACCGACCATCCGCCAATGGATGCCGATATGGTGTTAATAGTACTGTTCTGTTTCAGGTCGGCTATCATTTCCGGCCATTCGTTAGTGCCAATATAATTGCCGCCTTCCACTATATGCACCTTATTGAAACGTATGCTTCCCTTTTCGTTGATATGAAACAGGCTTAATATGATGCTCGTCCATCCGGCCTCCTTTATCTTATTATAAAGATCTTTACGGGGGTCAGGATACATGAGCCCTTCCGCATAACCACCTATTACAGTTTTTGATCTCATAAATTTCTTTATTCTAATTTTGCTTCACCGTACTTACTGGCTTTTATATACTAAAAAGAGACGGAGCAAAATTGACAATTAACCATATGCCGGACAAGGGTACTTTATGCCAAATGGCTGGGTATTTTTACCCGGGGGCTACACGGTATTTTTACCGTGTGGTACACGGTAAAAATACCGTGTCGTAAATTACCGGTCTTAGCTGTAATTCCATATCTTTGTAATAATCAACACTACTCCTTTATGAAAAACAACTCCCTACTAACCAGCGTATTTCTGGTTTCAACAACTGCTATTGCCTTAACTTTTACAAGCTGTAATAGCACAGCTTCAGGTTCTTCTAACGGTGCCTCCGACAACGCAAAATCCGTTAATAAAGACATGATGGCTTCCGCCGTTACCCTTGGAACTGCCAGGTATGTTTTACCCGGAGAGGATACTATTTACCTTAAACCGGATACCATGCAAGTTCCAACGGCAAACAGCCTTTTTGCCCTTAAAAACAGCTGCATCTACCTGAATGAATCGGGCACGCTGGAAGAGATCGATACAGTAGATGACCGCATAGATACCGGCTCTTTAAGAACATTATACAATAAAGCGGTAAGTATAGGGCCGGGTGGCACAGGCAGCAGAAAAATAACCACGGTACTGGTAAAATATGGCATTCATAACAACAACCTGATCATTTATTATAAACCTGAATGCCTGGCCTGGGATTATACCACTAGTTGCAAAGGGGTAGTTTATAACTGCTATTCCAACCACCACCCTTTTGACAGTGTTTACTATTATTATACAACTGGCGGCTTTGTAGCTGCGGGTTATAAGCTGCAATTCCAGCCCGATTCTACCAACTATGTGACAAACATACGTATCAAGCTGCATAAAAACTCCCCCTCCGTAAGCAACTTTAACTGGGCAACCGATAGCACCGGAAGCACCCGTTGCATTACATTCCCTTTCCAGGAAATTTATGCCGTACTGAAAGATAATCCGGCGATAGACACTATAAAGGTATCTAATATTGCTTGCCAGGTACTTGTTTCCAGTTCCAGCGCCAGCCCTTATATAAAGGAAAGCGTAATATTCGGGCCTAAAAACTTTAACCAGATCGGCGGTACAGGAATTTTCTTTAATGTATATGCCGACCTGGGAAGTATATGCCCGCCAAACTGCAAGGAAATTCTATACCAGTTGTAATAAGGGTAAAAAAAGATAAAGAGGTACAAATTGCTCACGTTTTTAACTGAAGAAATGTTCTATATTTATCGACCCTCAGAAAATAGGGTCTCGTTAAATGGTACAAGTTGTTATCGAATCATTGAGCCTGGTTCTTGCCTTTGGTATGGGGTTAAGGGCCTTTCAGTCCATGAGCCTTCTGCACAAGACCTTCTTCTTTCAGTTGGTGGCGTATATTCTAATATTCATTCTTGCTATTGTGGTTAAATTAATAGCATACGCTAATAACGTACCTCCTTATAATCAATGGGTATATAATTTATATATGCCAATTGAAACCGGAATATTGGTGTGGGCCGGATTTGAATATTTTAAAAATTCCGGGAAACGGTTTTTGATATATGTAGGTTATCTGATTTTCCTTACTATTTTTATTTCAGAGATATGCGTAAAAGGGATAATGATACTCTCTAACCACGGTTATGTGGCAGAAGGTATTTTGTTGCTCGTAATTTATTTGCTGCTATTATATTCCCAATTCACCAAATCAAACAACGCCTGGAAACGATCCCCGGAAATATGGATCAGTTTAGGGATAGTTCTGTATTTCGGTGGCTCCATTCCGTACCTTACTTTAATGAATTATTTACAAGAAAGCCATTCCGCAATTAATCAGTTCCTCTTTTACTTTATAATTGATGGATTAGCAAATGTACGTTACCTTCTTTTAGGGTTGGGATTTTGGCTCATATACAGGCAGGCAGTCACAAAAACTTCCCTGGTGAATGAGTAGCTCCGAGGTAG
>DATHNK010000284.1:0-3873 GCA_035486075.1 Bacteroidia bacterium | reverse complement strand
CCTGAACATCCGGCAGAATCGGTTACTGTAACGGTATGGGTATTTGCATTCAGGTGACTTGCCAATTCTGTTGTTTCTCCGTCATCCCAACTATATGTATACGGACTTGTGCCTCCGGAAACATAAGCTATGGCTACACCGTTACTATAATTGTATACTGTCACATTAGAATTTACAATAATATACGGAATCACAGGGGCAGGCTGGTTAATGGTTACAGAACCAGTTCCGGTGTGGCCGTTATGGTCGGTTACCGTTATCGTATAAGTTCCGGCTGATAAGCCGCTGATGGTAGAAGTAGTGGTTCCTCCCTGCCATGCATAAGTATAAGGAGCAGTGCCTCCAACCGGGTTAGAAATGGCACTTGCGTTAGAGCCTCCATTGCATGTTACATTTTTAGTAACTGTTGGCTCCGGGCCGACAACTTGAGCAGACTGGGTAAGCGTCACCGATGCCGTAGCTGTGCACCCGCTGTTGTTGCTCACCGTTACAGTGTGCGTTCCCGCCACAAGACTGGTTGCGGTTGCGTTCGTTTCCGCGTCATCCCAGCTATAGGTATAAGGTGTTAGTCCACCCGATGGGGTAGCTACGGCTTTTCCATCGCTGCCCCCATTGTAAGTAATATTGGAAACAACAGCCGCACTGGCAGAATAAGTGCCGCATCTCATAACAGTAGCCTGAAGCCCTTGCGAAAAATCTTCAAACCCTACATAAGGAACACCTGCACTGTTTATGGCCATGGAAGTATATTGGGCCACCCCGCCGGAGATTCCGGCATAGCCTACCGTATCCCACGCGCTCCCATTAAATTTCATAACCGTTGCGGCTCCATAGTTGACCGAATAATCTGAATATGCTACGTATGGAATCCCTGAAGTGCTTATGGCAAGCGATACATAATTTGAAAATGAGGCAGAAAAGCCTGCTGTACCTACCTGTTGCCAGCTACCCGAAGTGAACTTCATCACCGATGCTCTTTGTCCATTGTTCCAATCCATATAAGCTAAATAAGGAACGCCGGAACTGCTTATCTTAAGGGAATTGAAAGTTGCTTCACCGGATGAAAAACCTGCCGAGCCTACCAATTGCCATGTGCCACTGGAAAATTTCATCACTGTGGCTTTGTTCAAGATAGAGTCATTGTAGCCTACATAAGGTGTGCCCGAACCATCCAGTGCTATACATGGATATTGGGCAGCACCATTGGAAAAACCTGCCGTTCCTACCACTTGCCAGTTGGTACCGTTGAATTTCATCACCGTTGCTTTATCACTGTTTGAAGCATCTTCATAGGCCACATAAGGAGTTCCTGAACCATCAATAGCCAGTGTGGTATATTGTGCTTGCCCTGCTGAAAAGCCCGGTGTGCCTACTACTTGCCAATATCCTCCGGTAAATTTCATCACCGTTGCCTTGTAACCAAAACCATAATCCTCATAAGCTACGTATGGCGTTCCGGAAGGGTCCATAGCCATGGAAAGAAACTGTACTTCTCCGGCAGAAAAACCGGTATAGCCAATAGTATTCCACGTACCGCCCGAGTATTGCTTTACAGTGGCTTTTCCTCCTGCGAATCCATCATAATAACCAATGTAAAGATTATTGGAGGCATCAAATGCAAGGGAGGTGCTTTCCGCAGTACTGGTTGTAAACCCTGCCGGGCCTACATTATCCCATGTATTGCATTGCGCCTGTGCATTAAGGGTAATCATTGATGCAAAAAAAATTCCTGGCAGGTAAAGTAGTTTTCTCATAGGTAGGGTGTTTAATTTCTAATAGTATCTACAAAATTCTGCAACTACTAAAAAACAGGCAATAGCATATACATGCTATATTGAAAACTATGCAACACTATAAAATGGCAAAGGAGAGTATAACGAGGCGAAAATGATCCGCTAAAGTCTTGCTATATTTGCTGATTATGCGGTACGGTTTCAGATATATCTGTTTGGCTTTTTATTTTTCACTTTCGTTTTTCTGCAGCGCGCAGGAAAATGTTAATAGCTCTTTTATGCTATTTGAGCAGCCTTATCCTTTGCAGCAGGCAGGTGTAAAAGACGTGTATTGCATTTTTAAAGACAGCCGGCAAATAATGTGGTTCGGCACGGAAAACGGCCTATTCAGGTTTGACGGGCTCAATGTAAAGTATTATTCCCATCGTACGGGAGATTCAAGCTCAATTGCTAAAGGCAAAATCAACAACATAACGGAAGACCGCAACGGCAATATCTGGGTGGCAACATTTACGGGAGTTTCGGTAATCAATCCATTCAATTATCACTGCCACTCTTACCTGTCCAGTACTCATTCCTTTGATTCAAACGGTTTTGATAACAAAATTTTTATTGATAAGTCAGGCGCTTTATGGGTAGGTAACAGTTCGGGAATATTCTTTTTCGATACCTTGAAAATGAAATTCGTAAATGTTTGGAGCGCCCGGATTCCGGGCAAAGCACGTTCCGAGTATATAACTCACATAATAGACGGAAATGACAGTATAATTGCGGCCTCCACTTTTCATGAATTGGTGCTGCTAAATAAAAAGGATAAGTCATTTACAAGATTTTTCTTGTCTAGTTATATACCCAGACTGGATACTATTATTACTTCGTTAATGATGGATACCCATCAAAATTTATGGGTGGGTACCTGGGGGAACGGGGTATATACCTATAACCTGCAAACTAAAAAACTATCGCATATTAATGAGCTTGATTCACTGTATAAAGAAACAAAATTTATTGCTGTCAGTTTGTGTGAGACAGTTAATAAAAAGAACAACTCCGAAGATACTTCCCATATCGAAGATGTAGTTTGGATAGGTACCAATGATGGGGTAATAAATTGTAATTTGAAAAATAAACATATTAAAGTCGTACACTATTATATACATAGTTATAACGATAACAAAAGCATACTACCCGGAATAGCAGGTGCGTTTCTTTTCGATAGTGACGGGGCTTTATGGACGGTAGGATCAAACGGAGTATGTAAATGCTTCCCTTTTCGGAATAGTTTCAAACCGTTTGCATTTCTGAAAGGTATGATTACCGGGTTCAGTCCCATTAAAATTGACGGGAAAACCTGGTACTTCTTCACTTCATGGCATACTTTTAACGAGGGTATACTGATAGTTGACAGCCTCGGTAACAAAGCTCCTTTTGATATAGACCCGAAATTTAATGACGAAGCCGACAGCAGGAATTTTTCAGACATTGTAAAAGATAAATACAACAGGTTGTGGATATCATCCCTGGCAGGCGTTGCCGTGGTGACTGATAAAAATGAGTTGCTCAAAAAATGGGATAAAAATTCACCTCCGGAAAATAATCTGACACACTACCATACAAATGAAATAGCAATTTACAAGGATACTGTTTGGATTGCCTGTTACCATGGAGGCATCGATTTATTTGATTTGTCTTTCAATAAGATTGGCCATTATTCATCACCATCTAACTGTGGATTGAAGGATAATATAATGAGCAGTTTTTTTACCGATTCTAAAGGAAACTTATGGATATGCGGTGATGCTTATTTATATAAATATATACCCTCCTCTCATTCGCCGCAACAATTCAAATTGTATAACCTTAGCCCTGAACCGGCAGGGTTCGGCCCGAAAAATATATGCGAAACATCCGGCGGAGAATTTTTAATAGCATCTTCCATTGGCCTTGTCAGGTTTAATCCGTCTACTGAAAAATATTCCATCCTGCAGTCGCCTTTAATGCAAAAGGAGTTAGGGGTAAGTGACGTTGCCATTGATAAAAAAGGAGATATCTGGTATCTAACGTCTGAGCACCTGGTTTATGTTGAAAAGAATACCGCAAACAAACCCCGCTTTATATTATTTGGCGATGAGGATGGCCT
>DATHNK010000283.1:0-4017 GCA_035486075.1 Bacteroidia bacterium | reverse complement strand
TACAATTGATGCATTTAGGTGATAAAGGCTTATTTATAATTCCATCTTATCTGGCACAGGGAATAGCGGGCGACCGGGATAGAATTCCACCTTCTTCAGTGGTTATTTATGATATTACCTTATTGAAAGTTGATGATAAACCCTGAGTCGGAGCCCGGCCGGCAGTTGTTTAATCCACAGATTTTTCGTAGCCCTCGTCAACACTTAAATGCCTTGATTGGGCAGCAGCAACAGCCAGTTCATCACAGCGTTCATTCTCCTTATTGGCGGCATGGCCTTTTACCCAAACAAATTTTACTTTTTGTGTAGGATATACTAGCAGGAATCTTTTCCACAGGTCGGGATTTTTTTTACCGTGAAAATTTTTTTTGCTCCAGCCAAACACCCAGCCTTTGCTTACCGAATCTACCACATAGCGCGAATCGCTGAAAATGGTAACATCCAACTGGGGTTGTTTCAGAGCCTCCAGTGCCATAATAACACTTAGCAATTCCATACGGTTGTTGGTGGTGAGCCGGAATCCCTGGGAAAGTTCTTTACGCTTGGTGCCCGACATCATTACAACGCCAAAGCCTCCGGGCCCCGGATTGCCTTGCGATGCGCCATCTGTATATATGATTACCTTAGTCAAAGAGTTTATAAAGTTTGTAAAGTTAATAAAGTTCATAAAGTTGTTTGAATGGATCCATTTGCAAAAAATAAAAGGCTTTACAAACTTTAGTAACTTTACAACTTTAAACTTATTAAAATGGAAGAACCTGAAGTACCTACTGAGCACCTGCACGAGAGCATTGAAGAAAAAGTGGAAGAATTGGGAAAAGAAGCCGGTAAAAAAGGCTGGTCGATCCTTGTAGCTGTTTCAACTGCCATTATGGCAGTGCTGGCAGCTGTGAGTAGCCTGCAAGCGGGACATCACTCCAATGAAGCCATGATAGCCCAAATTAAGGCATCGGACCAATGGGCCTTTTACCAGGCAAAAGGAATTAAAGCGGCAATAACTGAAAATATGTTGCTTAATAAACCTGCAGATTCCGCAAAACTGAATGATAAACTGGCTAAGTATAAATCAGACCAGGATGAAATTTCCAAGGAAGCGAAGGAAGACGAATCAGAATCTGCCAAAGACCTTAACATATATAAGATATTGGCTGAAGCAGTTACTTTTTTCCAGATATCCATTGCAATTTCTGCCATATCTATGCTCACTCAAAAAAAGTTTCTTTGGTATATTGCTCTCGCACTAACCTTATTCGGAGCGTTCCATTTTATTATGGGAAACATGTAATAAGTGAAAAGCTAAAAATGAAAAGTGGAGAATTTAGGATGCAATGAAGATTGAAGAGATTGCTTCGTTCCTCGCAATGACGTATTGACACTATGTTCGTCATTGCGAACGTAGTGAAGCAATCTCTTTTATTGCATCCGGAATCCTGATCTCCTTTTTGTAATACCTCGGCTTTTGCTTGCTGCCAGTAAGCCTTTCAGATATTCTCGCTATCAATAATTCTATTGCTTCCGCAGTTTCTTTGTAGTCTTTATTATACTTTGGGTGCTGTTTATAAACCTCCCAATTTGCGCTGTAGTCTGTTATTTCAAAACCACGTTCTGTACACTCGGCATAGATTAATTTATACCTCTTAAGTGTGTATTTCCCTTTATTTAAAAAGAATTTTACATGGCCGGTACCTAGCGTAAATTGCTTCGGAATGCTTGCAGGGTTAGGGTTTTTAGCAAATACAGAAGGAAGACGTTTTATCTCTCTGTGCTCTGCTAACAGGTGTTGGTCACTAAGAGATTTAGGCGGAATCCCAGCATTTATGCGGGTCATAGAAGATTCATTTGCTTAAACTTTTCCAAACTTAATTCCCATCTGCGCACCGGTTGTTCAAAGTTTAACGAGCCGGGAACAGTTACATATTCTTTTACAAACTCAAAGCCCAATTTTGGCAACGTCTTATTCGGCGCGGGATTTAAAGCATAAGGTTCGCAATATATTTTCTTCAATTTCATATTGTTGAAGAAATAGGGGAGAGTCATTTTCACCAGTTCGGTTCCAATTCCTTTCTTACGTACATCGGACCTCCACAAATGCAGATGAATGAATGCTTCTTCTCCAAAAACGACCGGGTTGATATTACAATGCCCCATTGCTTTGCCATCTACTTCCCAAATAATGCAATACGATTGTTTTTCTTTATAAGGTTGATTCAATTGCTTGGCAAGCATTAGCCGCCAGGCTTTTTCATCGGGTATTTTAGAAATATCAACGCCCATACCTTCATGGTGTGCTGCATCCGATTCTAACCAATACCTGATTAGTGAATCAATATCAGATTTTTCTATTTCGCGGACGGAGAGGGTGGGTTGGGGCATATAAATTAACTGGCTTAATAAGTAAATTCTGTACACTCCATTCTATTCCCCGCAGGGTCCCTGAAATAAAAACGTTTGAAACCAGGTATGGGCTGGTTATCGGGAATGATTTCAACTCCTTTTTCCATAAGTGATTTTTGGGCTTCTTCCAAATTTTCCACGAGGAAACATAAATGTCTTTTGCTCTCTCTATTATATTCTACTGGAACATTCTCTGGCGCGATATGAAATTGTTGTAAGCCTACTTCAAACCAGGCACCGCCATTCTTTTTCAGATTTTCGGGTTTAGAAATTTCCTTTAAGCAAACTACATTCCGGTAGAATTCTATAGTTGCAATTTCCAGTTCTTTAGTTACTGCTATTTGTACGTGATGAATAGCTTTTATCATAAAATTCAAAATCTTATCTTATCATAATTATCTGTGTCATCCGCGTTCTATTCCTTGTGCAACTATCTCCGCCACATCCAACACTTTAACTTCACCTTCTTTGTTAAAATGTTTTATGCCATCGGTCATCATGGTCATGCAAAAGGGGCAGGCGGTGGCAATTACCTCGGGCGAGGTGGTGAGCGCCTCTTCGGTACGTTCTATATTTACTTCTTTGTTTCCTTTTTCAGCTTCTTTAAACATCTGCGCTCCGCCCGCACCGCAACAAAAACTCTTTTCTTTGCTGCGTTTCATTTCGGAAAGCATAGTGTCTAATTTCAAAATCACTTCGCGGGGAGCTTCATAAATATCATTGCCACGGCCTAAATAACAGGGGTCATGAAAAACAATTTTCTTTCCTTAAAATGAACCGCCTTCAATTTTTATTCTTCCGCTATTGAGCAAGTTTTTTATAAACTCTGTATGGTGCATTACCTCGTAAGTGCCGCCAAGGGATGGGTATTCATTTTTAATGGTATTAAAGCAATGAGGGCATCCGGTTACAATTTTTTTTACGTTGTAGCCGTTGAGGATATTAATATTATTTATCGCCTGCATCTGGAATAAGAACTCATTTCCGGCTCGCTTGGCAGGGTCTCCGGTGCAACTTTCTTCAGTACCAAGTACGGCAAATTTTATTCCCGCTTTGTGCAATATGCGCACAATGGAAGTAGTGATTTTTTTTGCACGGTCGTCAAAACTACCGGAGCAGCCTACCCAAAACAATACCTCCGGGATTTCTCCTTTGGCGGTCATTTCAGCCATGGTCTGCACTACTATTTTTTCTTCTTCTACCATATATAAACTTCGATATTCGATGTTCAATATTCATTATTCATTATTCATTATTCAAGAGATTGCTTCGTTCCTCGCAATGACGTAATACTTTGGGACAACAAACTTATGCAAAGATAATTTATTCAACATTTATTAATGTTCCGCCGGTGTTTTCTCTTAATTCTCCTATGGGTTCAATATATTCAGAGAGTCCTTCCTTTGTAAGCAGTTCTTCTACTTCCTTTCTTGCGCCTGGTTTAACAGCAATCAGCAGCCCGCCGCTGGTCTGGGGGTCACATAAAATGGCTTTTTGTGTTTCGTCCATAAGATTAATAAATAAGCCATAACTATCCCAATTTCGCACTGTTCCGCCAGGTATGGAGCCTTGCTGAATATATATATCTAAATCAGCGATCTGTTTCACTTTATTAAACTGTAC
>DATHNK010000282.1:0-5363 GCA_035486075.1 Bacteroidia bacterium | reverse complement strand
AAAAGGTGTTTTACACACGAAATTAATTAAGGATGCCGGAATAAAGTATTTTTACTTTACACTCTCAGCAGAATAAAAATATTGTTATTTATAACCGAATTCGACTAATACACCTCCTCATGGGAGCCTATGTCGATTAGGATTGCCGCAGTATTACTATCATAAAATCTAAAGATAACACGGCAATCAGAGGATACACTAAATGCCCATAGACCGTTTAACTTCCCTGATAATTTATGTGTTTTTAATCGTGAATCTAAAGGGTCTTGTGTGAATATTTCTAGAGAATCCCAAAACTTGGCTTTAAGATAAGGATGGTTTCTTATCCTTTGTTTAAAAGAGGTCTTAAAGCGAGAATCCCATGAAACTTTAATCACTTTCCAAATCTTTACGTAAATCTTTTACCGAGCCTGTCTTAACTTTCCCCTTTTTTAAATTAAGCATAGCCTCCTTAGCCCTTTTCGCAAGCGCTTCGCGTTTTTGCTCAATGGTCATCTTGCGGATAATATCCAACGCATATTCCTTCTCAGGCAATAAAAGGGCATTGAAATCTTCAATAACACGGTTTATACTACTTGTTTTCATACCTATTTCTTAATGACTAAATGCAAATATACGAAATATATGTTTTTCAAATAATATCACTTACCGCTTAAGCAACCTGCTATTCACCACCTTCTTCGTTACTTCCTCTTTCAGTACCCTGCTTATCGGTATGCTTTTACCTTGAATTATAATATCATTCCCATCCAGGCTTTCTATTTTTAAAATGGCTACGATAAATGATTTATGCACTTTCAGAAACGTGTCTGCTGGCAAATAATCTTCAACGGCCTTTAGAGTAAGGTAGGAAATGAACCTTTCATCTTTTGTATGGAATATTACATAGTTCGCCAATGCTTCAATATAAAGCAAATCATCAAACCTGATCTTCTCGAAACGTTCTTCGCAACGGATAAAAAAATATTCTTCCGTCTTTAGGAAAGCCTTATTCCCGGCTTGTTTCAGGTTATAAAAATCTTTTGCCTTGTTGCAGGCTTTCAGGAAACGCTCAAAGGAAATAGGTTTGACGAGGTAATCAATAATATCCAGTTCATACCCCTGCAAGGCATATTCGGAATAAGCAGTTGTAAAAATTATCATAGGTGAATTGGAGAGCGTTTTCAGGAATTCTATACCTGTCAGTTTTGGCATTTGTATATCCAAAAATATCAGGTCAATGTTTTCTTTGCTCAGCAAATTTGTTGCTGCCATAGCGTTTTCTCCCTCTCCTTTCAATTCAAGAAATTCCATTTCGGAAATGTATTCCGCTAATCCTTTCCTGGCAAGGGGTTCGTCATCTATTATAATGCAATTAATTTTCATGTACTTTAATTTTTAACAGCACATTAAATCTGTTTTGTGTTTCGACAACCTTCATTTCAAATTTTTCCGGATACAATAATTCCAATCTCCGTTGCAGGTTTTTAAGCCCGATTCCTCCCGTATTCTCCTGCTTGTTTTGTTCGGTAGTATTACTTATCTCACAAATAAATTCAGGATGATCATACAACAAAGTTATTTTTATTTCATTCAGTTTATCGGTAAAATGCGATATGTGCTTGAATGAATTCTCTACCAAAGGTATTATCAGCATGGGGGCTATTTCAAAGTTCATTACACTTTCATTTATAGTGAACTCTACAACATAATTCTTGTTTAATCGCAGGCGTTGTAATTCTATGTAACTCTTCAGGTAGCTTAATTCTTTATCTATCGGAATCCGGTCAACGCTGCCTTCATAAAGCTGGTAACGCAGCATCTCCGACAACTTCAAAAGTGTTTCACGGGCATCGGTATTCGTTTTATCAATTTGAAAATACAGCGCATTAAGCGAGTTAAAAAGGAAATGCGGATTGTGCTGCGCCTTTAAAAAATCAAGCTCATTTTTTATTTTTTCCTTTTCCACAAGTTCTAAATGGCGCTGATTCTTTACCCGGTCAATTATCATTTTTCCGGCCACAAGCATACACGTCCATATAAAAATATTAAGCAAAGAGACCGGGAAGAGTTGTGCGAGATCGGGAGCAGGTAAATGATATAGGTATATGGTTATAAAATAAGATACTACAGCCCTTGAAATAGCTGCTAACATGGTAGATAAACAAAACAAAAACAGGAAAGGAACATATTTATTCTTATTCAGGAAACGGGGAATAAAATAATAAATGGTGACATAGTAATTGAACGCGATAAAGATGAGATAGCAAAATTCAATACCCAGTGTGCGGGTAATTGTAATCGTTCTGTTCTGGAAAATAAATACCCACAGGATATACAAACCAATCCAAAATGCTATTTCCAGTGGAATCTTATAATTGTTTTTTGCCTGCACCTTTTTACTTTAGAATTTAAAATTACACATAATTACCCTGCCTATAAAAGCATTTACACCATCGGTATACATAGCTTGATGAAATGCGGTTTGTCAAGCTACGGATACCGTTTGTGTAAAAATATAAGAAGTTATTTATTCGTAAATTAGGTTTGCGGTATAATCAAAATTATATACTATGAAAAAAACATTTAACTGGCTGTTTAACCCTCCGGTAGAGGGTAGCAAGGAAATCATTATTATCCGACTGATGACAGGAAGCGTATTCTTCTGGGAAGGAATTTTAAAATTCGTTTACACTAACCAGGGAGTAGGGCGTTTTACAAAATTGGGTTTCCCAATGCCCGAAACATTGGCGCATTTTGTGGCAGTTTGCGAAATAGTGGGTGGGCTTTTTCTGTTGTTTGGATTTTTAACAAGAGCTACTGCTTTCTACTTTATTCTGCAAATGATCGTGGCCATTTTATCTACCAAAATAAGCCTTTATCTGGGCACCTCTCCTCTGCCGTTGCCTCCCGCACCCCCGACAGTAGGCTTTTGGGCCGTATTGCATGAAACCCGCGCTGATTGGGCACAATTGCTAACATCCGTCTTCCTTCTTTTAGTTGGTCCCGGAGTTATTTCGCTCGATCATAGAAGGAAAATGGGAAATACCATTAAGTAGATACCATTTATTCATGGTATTTTGTCACCGGTATCACTGTTATTTTGATAAATCACATCACTTTTCAACTAATTGCCGGTGGGGCGCCGGCTAACAAAAATTTGTTGTGATTCGAAATAGTCATTGACTTTTTCCGAGAACACTTTTTCATGCCCTATTTTTGCAGTATGAATAAAGAGATAACGGTTTGGAAAGTAATACAGGGTGACTTGGCTTGCATGGGCTACTGTAAATTACTGTATTTAACAGTCCGGTATTTTGTAATAATCAAACATTCAATATGTTACAAAATAAAATTTTCTCTACTTTCCTGTTATTTTCCTGTTATTTCATCGTTTTCCACTGTTATTTTACTGTTATTTTTTGTGATTATCCGGGAATGAAATCAGTACACCAAATACATCAGTATATTTGTCTCAGAAAAAATATTAATTAATTTAAAAAATTATATGCGCTATGGCAACAGTAAACCCTTATTTAACCCTTGATGGCAATTGCGAAGAAGCATTCAATTTTTATAAAGCTGTATTTGGCGGAGAGTTCAGTCGAATCAGCAAATTCGGAGATATGCCTCCTATGCCCGGGCATGAAATGCCGGAAGAAGAAAAGAACCGGATTCTGCATGTTTCATTACCTATCAGCAAAGAGACCATTTTAATGGGCAGCGACTCCAATCTCCGTATGGGAAAGGTAGCTATCGGACAGAATCTTTCATTAGCCATTGGTGCTGACAGCAAAGAAGAAGCCGAAAAAGTTTTCAATGGCCTTGCAGCAGGAGGCAAAATCACCATGCCTATTGCAGATATGTTTTGGGGCGCTTACTTTGGTATGCTGGAAGATAAATTTGGCTTTACCTGGATGGTGAATTACGATTATCCGAAGAAGTAAAAAATCAATTGCCACAGATTTCACTGATTAAAATTAGTCTGTGAATCTGTGGCAATTTTTTTATTTCCAATAGGGGTACCCTCGTCAGAAAAGTATGTTAGAATGTTATTACGTGAATCTTTCTTTATATCGGAAAGAATATCGTTGCTGATTTGCCCAACACGTTTTATGCGTTCTTCTTTGGTGAGATTATAAAAGCCCATAGTGCGGGCAAAAATATAATAAAGCGGTATCCTTTTACTTAGATCTAACCCTACGCATCTTAATTATGCCAAGCTTACTAAGTAAAATCATAACGGGGAAAGTAGGGTCAAATTCAAACCAGCGTTTGGCAAAGTTTGGCCTGTTCGGACTTTTGTGGTGATTGTTCTGGAACAATTCGCCCATCAGGAAAAAGTCTAAAGGAATGGTATTTTTAGAATGATCTTTATTATCGTAATTAGAGTAGCCATATTTATGTCCGCACCAATTTACTATGGCTCCTTGTACAGGTCCCATCAACCATTGAATGGGCAATAGTAAATAGAGAAAAGGATTGGTGGCAAAAACGATGTAAAAAGCTAAATAGGCCAGGCCAAAAAAGATACGTGTTATCCAAAGGTCACCAATTTTATCGATCAAAGGCCATTCAGGATAATTACCACGAAAGGCTTCTTCCGGTTCTACCTTATGGGTTACATAAGCCATATACATGTCCTTGGTTTGGATCATCATGCTCCAGATGTCCTTAAAAAAGTGAGGAGAGTGGGGGTCCTTCTGGGTATCGCTGTATGTATGGTGCATACGGTGCATAATAGCATATGCCCTTGGATTCAGGAAGGACGAACCCTGTGTAAGGAAGGTAAGCAGATAAAAAAACCGTTCCCAGCCTTTGCTCATACTGAACATTTTATGGGAGGCATAGCGGTGAAGAAAAAAGGTCTGGCAGAACAACGACAAGAACCAATGAACAATAAAGAAAATGATAATTACCATGCAGGCGTTTATTTAAGGAATGTACGAATATAGTGCTTTTAGAGTTTGCAAAATGTGATTTGCACACGCAATCGCCTAAAGGGACGAATCCTTCAGGTGGATACCTTAAAAGAGAACTTTGGGAATTTAGAAGAAGAAGTTCAATATTTAACTGGTTTCTCCCCTACTTCTGAATGATTATTTTCCTGTTCAGTAAGCCATGCTGAGAATTAATGTGCAGAATATACACTCCGTCAGACAATGTACTTAAATCAACGTGAATAGTATTATCCTTCAACTGAGGGCTCAGCATTTGATTATAGATCTGTCTGCCCAAAGCGTCGGTTATTTCCATGTTTTCAAATCCGGTACCTTTCATATTTATTGTAATGAGCCCACTACTTGGAACGGGGTAAACTTTTATAAGGTTATTCGGGTTATTAATATCTTTAATGGCATCTGTCATTATAACAAGATTGCTGT
>DATHNK010000281.1:0-3840 GCA_035486075.1 Bacteroidia bacterium | reverse complement strand
ATAGTTATTGTAGTTACACAAGAAGGAACGATCCACAACGTAGAAGATGAAATAGTTGCAGTTCCGTGAATACCCTGGGAAGCCCCCATGGCATTCCAGGTTCCGTTATAGGCAAATTCCATGCAGCCAATGGTAGAGTTGAAGAGCATGAGCCCGTTTTGAGCCGCTGTAATAGCGGGTAAATTGGCTGTAGTTACCACGGGCATCATTAATCCCCAGTTGGTAGAATTGTTTAAATCGACAACGGCAAGCGCATTAGGTGCCGCATTACCAATTCCTACCTGACCAGTGGTTGTGAAATTGGTTGTAACCGAACTTCCTGTTACCGCCAAATTGTAGGTATTATTAGTAATAGTAGTAGCCTGAATAAGGTTGCTGCCACCAAGCTGGGCAGTGGTTCCGCTAAGGGAAAGCCCATTATTCACAGCTGTAACACTTGATGCGACAGGGGGTCCCAGGTAAACCCATGAAGGAGTTGATAATGTATTATTCCAATAGTATAAACCCGGTCCGCTTAATCCATTTGCAATTGAAACATTAGCGTTGTAAACTACCAAACCTGATAGTTGGGTCGCAGTACCGCCAGTGATAGGAGTGGTTAAAACTGTTATGTTGGTAAGAGATACATAAGGAGGCAGGAAACCTACAGTGCCTACCGTATTATTATTGCTTAAGTCTAAAATGGCTCCGGTATAATTCGGATTGCCTGTAGTATTAATAGAAACTGCCTGTGTTACCTGAGCGTTACTAATTGTAGCGCCGGTTAAAATAAAAAGAAGTACAAATACACAGAGGTTACTTTTTTTCATACTTTCTTAACGCAGACTGTAACTTATTTATTATTCAAACGTAAAATTATGAATATTTTTCAACAATCACTACTGATTAAAAGCAGTTTTTGTTAAATATACCCATATTTATTTTTCTATAAGGCATATACGCTCTTCACGGGCAATTAGATTTTATTGATAATCTGATACATACAGCCGCAACCTTTTCTTCCACTCAATTTTAGCTACTTCAAAATTTAATATTCTCATGAATGTTTGCTAATAAAGCATTCTCAATACGTAAAACCTTACCACCAAAATTAATTCAGAAAATGCATATAATTACTAAAATTCGGTGAATTTGGCGAAATGTTGGTTAAGTGTTCTTAATTTATCGGCAGTGAATGTTCTCAATGCGCCTCCAGCCAATTTTTACCGACTCCCATATTCACTTCTACGGGAACATTGAGGTGAAGGGCGTGTTTCATTTTATTTGACACAAGAGGTTTTAAAGCCTCCAGTTCATCGGGATATACATCAAAAACCAATTCGTCATGTACCTGTAAGATCATTTTCGAACGGAGCTTTTCTTTTTTTATCTCATTATGAATATGAATCATAGCTACCTTTATCATATCGGCAGCAGAGCCTTGTATAGGGGCATTAATCGCGTTCCGTTCGGCAAAACCACGCACGGCATAGTTGCGTGAATTAATATCCGGAAGATAGCGCCTGCGCCCCAGCATGGTTTCTACATAGCCTTTACTGCGGGCCGATTCTATACTATTATCCATGTATTGTTTAATACCGGGGTATTGCGTAAAATATTGCGAGATAATATCAGTGGCTTCTTTCCTTGGAATACCAAGCCTTTGCGATAAGCCGAAACCTGAAATGCCATAAATAATTCCAAAGTTCACGGTCTTGGCATTTCGGCGCATTTCAGCAGTCACAGCGTCCAGAGAGACATTATAAATTCTTGAAGCGGTAGCAGCATGCACATCGAGATCATTCTGGAAGGCTTCAATCATGGCTTTATCCCCGCTCAACGATGCTATGATACGCAGTTCTATCTGGGAATAATCGGCGGAAAGCAAGACCATTGAATCATTAGCCGGAACAAAGGCCTTCCTTATTTCCCTGCCTCTTTCAGTACGGATGGGTATGTTTTGCAAATTCGGATTATCTGAACTAAGCCTTCCGGTAACTGCAACCACCATATTAAAGGTAGTGTGTATCCTTCCTGTTTTTGGATCAACCATTAACGGAAGCGCATCAACATACGTGTTTTTTAGTTTTTGCAATTCACGGTAATCCAATATCTTATCTACTATGGGATGTACGCCCGTCAGTTCAGTTAACACCTCTTCCCCCGTAGAATACTGGCCTGTCTTGGTTTTTTTGGCTTTGTCAGAAACCTTCAGCTTGTCGAATAAAATTTCTCCAACCTGCCTGGGCGAATCAATATTAAATTCCTGTTCCGCCAGGTTCCAAATGTCGGTTTTCAGTTTTTCAATATCACCGGTCAGTTCATTGGAGATTTCTTTCAGTGCGCCTTTGTCTACTTTAATTCCTTCCACTTCCATTTCGCTCAACACAGTTTCCAATGGTATTTCAACTTCTTCAAAAAGTTTTCTTACGGAAATCTCATCGAGTTTGGGCGACATGGCATCATATAAGCGAAAGATCATGTCGGCACGCTCGCAGCAAACCTGCATGGTCTGTTCATTGGAGACCATATCCATGCTCAGTTGTTCTTTCAACGTCTTCCGGCTTTCAGCGCCAAATTCAGGAATATGTATTCCTAAGGTATTTTGTGAAATATCAGGTAAATAGTGCGGAGACTCAGGCCTGATAAGGAACTGAGCTATCATCACATCAAACAATTCCCCTTCAATCGTTATTTTATGCTGACTTAAATAATTTAAATTTTGCTTGATGTCGTACCCGGTTTTTTTGATGCTTTTCTTTTCCAGCACTTCTTTCAACGCTGCCCATTTTTTCTCACCATCCTCTGAAAAGCTTATGTAATGGGCCTCTCCGGCTTTTGTGCTGAAACCAATTCCATTGCAATTTCCACCATTCATAGCCATGTAAAATCCTATCCTTTCAGACTTTAGCAGTAATTGTTGCAGGGGCTCAAAATCTTGAGCCCCTACCTCTTTATAATGCGTTGCTATTTTTTCAGCAACAATTTCCGGTTCAGGGAATAGATCAGAGTCTCCTGATTCCTTCCCCAAATCCCTAAAGGAGCTTTGAGTCGTGCTATCTGAAACGCCTTTAGCGGTTTTGGGCTCAGTGGCTATACTTTCTCCCGGAAAATAATCCTTCATCACACGCACGGCGACGGTTTTAAATTCCAGTTCATTCAGCACCTCCAGCAAAGCTTGTTTGTCCGGTGTACGGCGTTCCATATCATCCAGGCTGTAGGGCAAGTCTACATCGCAAATAATGGTAGCCAGTTGTTTGGATTGAACGGCCATTTGTCCGTTCGTCTCTACTTTTTCTTTGAGCTTTCCTTTGAGCTTATCGGTGTTCTGCAGCAGATTTTCAACGCTGCCAAAATCCTTTATGAGTTGTATGGCTGTTTTCTCGCCCACTCCGGGTATGCCGGGAATATTATCCACCGCATCACCCATCAATCCTAAAATATCAATAAGTTGTTTAACATTTTCAATTTGCCATTTGGCGCAGATTTCTTTACATCCCAATATTTCCGGCGGGTTGCCTTTGTTGGAAGGTTTGTAAATAAAAACGTGGTCGGTCACCAATTGCCCGTAATCTTTATCCGAGGTCATCATGTAGACCTCAAACCCGTCTTTTTCGGCATGTTTTGCTAAGGTGCCGATAATGTCATCGGCTTCGTATCCGTCTTTCAAAAGCACAGGAATTTTAAATGCTTCCGCAATACGAACGATATAAGGAACTGCCTTAATAATGTCTTCCGGTGTTTCGGCACGCTGGGCTTTGTAATTCGCATCCATTTCATGCCTTACTGTGGGGGCGTGTGTATCAAATACGATAGCTATATGGGTAGGTTTTTCCTTTTGAAATACCTCCAACAATGTGT
>DATHNK010000280.1:0-7537 GCA_035486075.1 Bacteroidia bacterium | reverse complement strand
GTAATCAGTTACTAAAAACCGCAATGGAAAAACTGAACCTTTCAGCCCGTGCTTATGACCGGATTTTAAAAGTGGCAAGAACCATTGCCGACCTTGATAATTCTGAAAATATAGAGACTCCTCACCTGGCTGAAGCCATTAATTACAGGAGTTTAGACAGGGAGAACTGGGCGGGATAGGCGCTATAGCTAATATATCCTGGTCTTTGACCCGGCTAACTTTATGTGATGTTATAGCGTAATGCAGAAACTCTGCAATGGCTGGCCCAAGAACTCCAAGAGACATCCGACCACAAAGCCAACAGGTTAAACCTTCGTTAAAAGTTTTTTTGAAATCCATTTTTTACTATTTTTGTGTAAGTATAAACTGATACCCTACTTTAATAGTATGAAGAGATTTACGATCATTTTTATCAGTTTCTTCTTTTGTATTATAAACGGTTCTGCACAATCGTGGAATTGGGGAAGAGAGAATACAGAACCTCCTCATGGAGCGGGCAGCCCTCAAGGGAACCATTGTGTAGCGACAGATCCTTTGGGGAATGCCTACATAATAGGCCAGTCTTTTGATACTCTGGCCTTTGGAACGGATACAGTGCTATCCTCCAGTGGTATTGGATCATATCTGGTTAAATACGATATAAACGGGAAAGTGAAGTGGGCGAGAGGAGCAAATGGAATCCCATCACCTAATTTTCAGCCGATGGGAGTTTCAGCAGATGCGGCATCCAATGTATATGTAACGGGGTGTTTTAACAATATGGCGATATTCGGAAAAGACACCTTATTTAACCCCAACAATTGGAGCCTAATGTACCTGGTTAAATATGATAGTAATGGCAATGTATTGTGGGCGAAAGAATCTTCCATTTCCGACAGTTGCGAAGGGTTCGATGTTGCATCTGATCTTTCAGGCAATGCATACGTAACGGGTATTTTTACTAAAACTGTAGCCTTCGGAACTGATACCCTTGAATCAACAGGTGGCGGTATAGTGCAGGTCTTTATAGTGAAATATGCTCCTAATGGCAATGTTATATGGGCAACTAAATCAAGTGGAAGACCAGGCCCTTATGGACCGACTTCTAACTCCATTGCATTGGATCACTCAGGGAATGCCTACATAACCGGTTTTTTATCGGATACTCTGAAATTTGGAGCCAACACACTGTATCTTTCTCATGGTTTTTCAAATTCTTTTATCGCCAAATTTGATAAAAACGGTAATGCACTTTGGGCAAGGCAATCTGTTAATAATACTAATTTTTCATGGGCGACGGGCATTTCCGTTGGTGTTGATGCTTTAAGCAATGCCTATATAACCGGTAATTTTGAAAAGTCTGTCACATTCGGGGCTGATACCATCACAAATTATATTCAGCAAGGTGTATTTTTTAGCAGGTATGATAGTTCGGGTAATTTAAGATGGGTAAAACAAGGAAATCCATTAAGTGTCAATCCACTTCTTCACGGATTTTCTATTGCCTGTGATACACTGCCTTCAGGAGGGGGCTTTCTAGTGCTCAATATGAGTGGTAATCTACCTATTGTATTAAAGTTTGGCGTTGATACATTTAGCTTGAGTACAAGCTCATATAGCGCCACCATTCTTTTTCAATTTGATTCTTCAGGCAATGTTTTGTGTGGCTCGGTTACCAGTCAGGGCGGAGATGGCAGCAATGACGGCGTAGCGGCCGACCATTCAGGAAAGCATATTTATATTAGTGGGAATTTATATTGGGAGGATGCCACTATTTTTGGAAACGATACCTTGAAGGCACATTCTCCTTATCAAAATGCATTTGTTGCGCAATGGAACCGCTGTTGCGTTATGCCCATTCACGTATCACCTATAGATACCGCAATTTGTGAAGGGGATAGTGTAACCCTCAATGCCAGCGGGGCTTCCGACTTTTATTGGTTACCCCACAGGGGATTAAATACTACTTCTGATTCTACAGTAATAACAAATACTACTATTAGTACTGTTTACGAGGTGGCAGGTAAAAGTCCCGGCTGCATAGGCTTTGCAACTGTTACAGTGAATGTAGACCCGAATCCCAATATTACCATATCTCCTCCCAATGACAGTGTTTGTAAAGGGCAATCCACTACGCTAAACGCAAGTGGTGCGTTAACTTATATATGGTCTCCTTCTTCAGGATTGTCCTGCACTACTTGCAGTGTTCCTAATGCGAGTCCCGATTCTACCGTTACCTACAGCTTAGTAGGTATTGACGTGAATGGTTGCAAAGATTCAAGTAAAATAACCGTGTTTGTAAAACCACCACCGGTAGCTGTTATTACTGCTCTTCCGTCCGATTCTATCTGCATTGGCGACACTGTCCACCTTATAGGTAGCGGCGGTACCAGCTATTTGTGGAGTAATGCATCCACCTCAAGCAGTATTTCAGTGACACCTTCCTCTACCATACTATACACCGTTGTGGTTACAGGCAATGGTTGCAGTAAAGATACTTCAATCAGCATTATTGTAGATTCCGTGCCCCTGGTTGTCATTACATCACCCCAAAAAATATGTCCCGGTAAAACAATTACATTGCTGGCTGCAGGGGGTGGGAAATATCTTTGGAGTACCGGAGCTACCACAGATTCCATCAGTGTATCTCCAACATCAACCACAACTTATTCCGTTATCGTTTCAAAAGCATGTAAAGCAACATCCTCTACTGTAGTAACAGTAGAGAATCCTGTAGTATATGCTTGTTGCGATACTACTATATCTTCGGGGAATTCTGTAAATCTTAACGCCGGCGGGTCAGATATTATACATTACCAATGGACTCCGTCAACGGGGATAAATTGCGATACATGCCCGGATGTTATAGTTTCGCCTACAGTTACTACAACTTATACTGTAGTTGGAACAGACAGCCTGGGATGTGAAACAGAGCGGATACTCGTAGTTAATGTAGAGATGACTTGTGGTGGTTTAACAGTGCCCAATGTGTTTACTCCTGACAATGCGGGACCCAACGGTGTAAACAGTATATTCTATATTAAAACTGAAAACATTTCTTCCTGGTCTATCACAATTTATGACCGTTGGGGTAAGGAAATATTCAAGTCAGGTAATCCTTTGTCATACTGGGATGGTGCCACAGAAGGGGGAAGCAAGGCGCCTGATGGAGTTTACTATTATATTATAAGCGCCACCTGCCAGAACAACACTTACAAAAAGGATGGCTTTGTGCAATTGATAAGGTAAACCTGACAGTATGAAAATATTTACGATCTTTTTTATCAGTTTTTTCTTTTGCAGCGTAAGTGCTTCGGCACAATCATGGAATTGGGCGAGAGAGAATATAGACCCCCCTCATGGGGAAGGCGACCCTTTGAGCAACCATTGCGTTGCGGTAGATGTTTTTGGGAGTGTGTATGAAACAGGCTTTTATGTTGATACCTTATTATTTGGAACTGATACTGTGCTTTCATACGGCGGCTATGGGTCCTACCTGGTTAAATATGATATGAACGGGAACCTGAAGTGGGCCAGGGGTACAAATGGAATTCCAAAACCAGAAACTGAACCTGGGGGAGTTTCAACAGATGGAACATCAGATATATATGAAACGGGGTATTTTCACAATACGGCAATATTCGGAACAGATACACTTTATAATACCCGCAGTAGCTGGCAAATGTACCTTGTTAAATACGATATTAATGGAAATGTATTGTGGGCAAAAGAATCTTCTTATGCATCAAATGGCCATAATAGTTGTTATGGGTTCGATGTTGCGTCTGATTTTTCAGGTAATGCTTATGTAACCGGTTATTTTGATAGTACTGTAGCTTTTGGAACTGATACCCTGAAATATACAGGTGATGGTGATTTGCAGGTATTTATAGTGAAATATGACCCAAATGGTAATGTTATTTGGGCAACCGGGTCAAGCGGAAAAGGTGATTCCTATGTGCCGGTTTCCAGCTCTGTTGCAATAGATCACTTAGGGAATGCCTATATAACCGGTTGGTTTGAGGACACCCTGAAATTTGGTGCCAATGTATTGTATCATACAAAAGGTACTAACAGTGCTTTTATTGCCAAATTTGATAAAAACGGTAATGCCCTTTGGGCAAGGCAATCTGTTAACAATACTGCCAATGCTTCTGCGTTAGGCATTTCTATAGGTGTGGATGCTTTATGCAATGCATATATTACCGGTAATTTTACCTATTCTGTAGCATTCGGTGCGGATACCCTCAGAAATTCGACAGAAGACGTATTTTTTAACAGGTATGATAGTTCAGGTAATTTACGCTGGGCCAAACAGGGAATTCCACTAAGCAACAGTAAATGGAAAGGGTATTCCCTTGCCTGTGATACATTGCCCTCCGGTGGGGGGTTTATCATAATGCATGGAGCTGGTGTTCCACCTATTATCCTACAATATGGGGTTGATACATTTGATTTGAATACAAGTTCTCATAGCGCCTCCGTACTTTTTCAATTTGATTCTTCAGGTAACGTGGTGTGTGGCTCGGTGACGGGTGAGGGAGGTGAAGATGACAATGACGGCGTAGCGGTTGACCATGCAGGAAGGTATATTTATATTGGTGGAGATTTAGCGGATACTACTGTTTTTGGTAACGATACATTGGTATATGGAAATGAAGCTCCATTTGTTGCCCGTTGGAATCCCTGTTGTATTATCGCGATTCACCTATCACCTATAGATACTACAATTTGTATGGGAGATAGCATAACCCTCACTGCCAGCGGGGCGGCTAATTATTATTGGTCACCCGCACGTGGATTAAATACTACTTCTGACTCTACAGTAATCACAAACACTACTGTTAGTACTGTTTATAATGTGGCAGGTAAAAGCCCGGGCTGCATAGGATTTGCAACTGTTACCGTCAATGTAAGCCATACTACTATTACCATAACCCCACCCAATGACAGTGTTTGTAAAGGGCAATCCACTATGCTCAACGCGAGTGGTGCATTAACTTATTCATGGTCTCCTCCTTCGGGATTATCCTGCACTACTTGCAGTATTCCCAATGTGACTCCTGACTCTACCATTACATATAGTATAGTAGGTATTGACGTAAATGGTTGCAAAGATTCAAGTAAAATAACCGTGTTTGTAAAACCACAACCGGTAGCTATTATTACTGCATTTCCATCCGATTCAATATGCATTGGCGACAGTGTCCACCTTATAGGTAGCGGTGGTGGCAGCTATTTGTGGACACCAGGAAGTTTTACATCCAATACTATTTGGGTGAAGCCTGTTGCGAATTCCACTTATTCCCTTTCTACGTCCATTGGAACATGCAGTTCCGACACAAGTATTCATATTTTCATGAATCCTTCTCCCACTGTTTCTATTACTTCGGACACCACCATTTGCAATGGTGGTGCTATTACCCTTGTTGCCACGGGTGGAGGAACTTATAAATGGAGTACTAATTCTACTGCAAGTTCTATACTGGTGATCCCTTCCTCCACTACTACCTATACGGTTGGAGTTAGTAATGGATTTTGTGCAAAAGATACCGGCACTACCATTACTGTTAATCCCATACCGGTTGTAAGTATAAATCCCGACACCGCCATTTGTGCCGGGAAAGGAATAACGCTGACTGTTACCGGTGGGGGAACTTATTTATGGAGTAATGCATCCACGTCGAGCAGTATTTCCGTGACACCTTCATTCACCATAATATACACGGTTGTGGTTACAGACAATGGTTGCAGTAAAGATACTGCCGTCACCGTTACTGTGGATTCCCTGCCTGTAGTTACCATTACACCGCCTAAAAAAATATGTCCCGGTAATACAGTTATACTGATGGCTACCGGTGGGGGAAAATATCTTTGGAGTACGGGAGCTACCACAGATTCCATCAGTGTATCTCCAACCTCAACCACAACCTATTCCGTAACCGTTTCAACTGGATGTAAAGTAACATCGTCTGCTGTAATAACAGTGGAGAACCCTGTAATATATGCTTGTTGCGACACTACTATATTTCCGGGGAATTCCGTAAGTCTTAATGCCGGCGGGTCAAATATCATACATTATCTATGGACTCCATCAACCGGGATAAGTTGCGATACATGTCCGGTAGTAACAGTTTCACCAACTGTTACTACTACTTATACAGTGGTAGGGACAGACAGTTTGGGATGCCAGACAGAAAGAATACTAGAAATAATTGTAGATATACCTTGTGTGGGTTTTAATGTACCAAACGTGTTTACCCCTGATTTTGCAGGACAGCAAGGATTGAACCAGGTGTTTTATATAAAGGCGGAAAATATGTCGGCCTGGTCTATTATAATCTATGACCGCTGGGGTAAGGAAATGTTCAGGTCCGGTGATCCTCTATCATACTGGGATGGCACCACAGAAGGAGGAAGCAAGGCGCCTGATGGAGTTTACTATTATATTATAAGCGCCACTTGTCAGAACAATCCCTACAAAAAGGATGGCTTTGTGCAATTGATACGGTAAAGCCGGAAGAATACCCACGTCCCAATTAATAAATATCATAAAAAATCATGACCATACTCATGTTATTACCCTGCATGGAATCCTTTCTTTGCGCAAGTTAAACAAGCAATCTAATTCAACATGAACAATACAAATATCCATCGAATCCTGGTGCCGGTAGATTTTTCGCCCATAAGCGAGTCGGCCATAGAGTATAGCTCTTTTTTGGCTAATTTATTTAATGCACAACTTTTTCTGCTGCATGCAGTGGAGGGTATACATAAGTATCCGGAAGATTGGGTGAAAGAACCGGGTGCTTTAATGACTAAAGAACTGATCCCGCATAAAGCGGCTAACGCACTAAAGGGCTATGTGGAAAAACTGACAAAAGATAATACCATTATTGCTAATTACATTCTCACAACCGGACACCCCGCACATAAGATAGCAGAAGCCGTAGAAGAAAACAACATTGATCTGATAGTAATGGGAACTCATGGCGCCAGCGGCTTTGAAGAGCTTTTTTTAGGCAGCAATGCGCATAAAGTAGTAACCCTTTCTCCCTGCCCTGTTATTACTATCAGGCAAGGATATCATGTAACGGGCATGAAAACAATTGTTCTGCCTATTGATGATTCACTGCACTCCCGCCAAAAGGTGAATAATGTTCTGCCTCTTGCAAAAAAATTAAACGCTACTATACACTTGCTGGGCCTAACCCAGAGCACCCGCAAATCAGATATAGCCAAGCTTCACCTTAAACTGGAATCGCTTGAAAAATTAATTACCGGAGCAGGTGTAAAGTCAGTTATGAGGATTGTGAAAGGTGAAAATCTTGCTATGGAAACAATGGGCTATGCTGAAGAGATAGATGCCGAAATGCTTGCTATCATGTCCGATCATGAATCAACTATGAAAGGAATGTTTATGGGCGCATTTGCCCAGCAAATTGTAAACCATTCCTCGTTACCTGTTTTAAGCATCAGGCCTATTAAAAGCCTTTATGCTTATTCCGGCTAATTACTAATTCCCATCCCGCTTCCCCTGGCGAATTAAAGCTCCGCT
>DATHNK010000279.1:0-6582 GCA_035486075.1 Bacteroidia bacterium | reverse complement strand
TTTCAATCCAAGCCTGTTTCTTATCGACTGAACCATCTGTATAATGCACCTCAAACCAAACAGGCATTTTAAATAATCCCGCGGGGCGGGAACCATCAACTGATGCTGAAAGTCCTGTTAATTCTGTTAACTCCTGCTTTTGCATGACAGTAAATTGAGTTGAGCCATCTTTCTCCATATAAGAGACATTATAATCAGGCTGGCCACTTTTAAAATACCATTCTTCCCAAAACCAATCCAGAGACATACCTGTACTTTCTTCAAAAGAGATAAGCAAATCCCGGGCATCCACATTGTCATATTTGTGCTTTTCCAAATAATATTTAATGGCTTTGTTATACATTTCCCTTCCTCCGACAACATACTTCAGCATATTCAGCACAAAAGCTCCCTGCGGATAATTGCGTGTACTACCACCCTGGCTGCTCGCAATTGGATATTGGTCTTTCTTATTGGCATCTATAGCCGCATTCTGAAATCCTCTTCTGTCCCAGTCAAAATAATCTTTTCCGAATACCTCCTTATCAAACAGGGCGCTGTAGTAGGTCGCAAAGTTTTCATGCAGCCACATACTCGAGCCGGTGCGGCAGGTCACCATATCGCCAAACCATTGGTGGGCCAGCTCGTGGGCATTTACGCTGATGTAATTCCTGTCTAGAAAACTGCGGTCATCCACTTCATAAAAATCACCATAAACTGTAGCAGTTGTATTCTCCATGGCTCCATACATAAAATCCTGAACAGGTATTTGGGAATAACTTTCCCAGCCATACTTAACGCCTATTTCCTTTTCATAAAAATCTATCATTTCTGCACTATATTTATAGGTAGCATTCACCCTGTCTTTCCACTCAGGGTAATAATATAAATGTAACGGAACGCCCGATTTCGACATTCTTTCATCAATACCATACTTACCGATCCCCAGCATTATCAAATAAGCCGCATGAGGATGCGTCATGCAATAATGCCATGTTTTGGTGCTATCTTTATTCTCCTTTACACTCACTTTGGTGCCGTTACTCAATACCTGGTAGTCTTTATCAAAAGTCACAATAGTTTCAGTTATCAATTTATCATTAAATCCATCGTACATTGGAATCCAATAGCGGTTATCCACACCCTCGCCTTGTGTCCAAATTTCCTTTCTGCAAATGCCGCTTGGGTCAGTCCAGCCGATAAAGTAAATACCCTTTCTCGGGGTACATTCATAGGTTATCTCCATAGAATCACTTGTTCCCCATCCCAGTTGGGATACCGGATAAATAGTGATACCCGCACTATCTACTTTATATTTAGCGTCCTTCCCATTCAGGGTAAGTTTCTTTATAGTCATTTTTATTCCATCCAGCCATATGGAATCAGTAGTTTGCCTTAGCGTAGTGAAGGTGAGTGTAACCTTTCCTTTTACAAGGCCACGGTTGGGTTCAAAAGCAACATTCAGGCGCAAATGGGTAAAATCCAGGTTATGGTCGCGGGGTGCAAGTTCGGGGTCAACTACATAGCTGCGGGTTTTTACCTGGGCCGTAACAGTTAAAAGGAAAAAGGAAAAAGGGAAAAGCAGGAGTATAAACTTTTTCATAAGGAAGGATTTGGGGGTAAAGGTAAGATAATGTATTAAATAAACGATAGATTCCGTTTATTGAACGGCAGGTTTTTGCCGGTTAACTATAGCATCCAAAAAGCTTGGTGATAAAAGTCACTCTGTTTTATGACAACTATTATATTCGACCAACATAATTAGCTATTATTTTGCCGTCATAATAAACAATTGGACAAACCAATAAAATTAATGAACACAATCAATACTACAAACAATTCAGAAGTTCTTATAGGAGAAGAAAATTTTATTTACAGTATGGAAAACCCGGCCTATTATGATGCTAAATTGAAAGCATCTATACTCACTTCACTTACATGGTATTCAAATACACCTATGGAAGAAATAAACATAACTGTAAAACATGGGGTTGTAACCCTTTCAGGCAAAGTTCCGTGGATGTACCAAAAAATGATAATTACAACCATGCTCCAAACAATAAGCGGAGTAAAGGGAATAGAAAATAATATAACAGCAGCCAATAACCCCATTGCAACTACTGCTCCATAAATGCATTCTGAAAGCATTGTCTTTACATTCTTAACCATGCAATTAACTTGCTAAACAGCAGGTTATAAGACAAAATAAAACCTCGTATTCCTAATCATTAAACTCAAATATGATAAAAATCATACTTTTTAATGAGCATTGTTCTGTTTCTTCCTGAACATTGGGTGCTTCTTTGTAGAATATTACCTGCATGTTGTGAAATTACAACAAGAAAATAAAGCGAACAGAACCATTTTGGCAATTACGGACTTCTCCCCAAGTTCCACCAATGCCATTTTGTTTGCTGCCTACCTGTTTCAGTATTCTGCATTTAACATTTTACTTTTAAACGTATTTGAAACCCCCAGCGATAAGGATTCTTTGTTAATCTCCGTTGACGATATTTTAATTAAAGAATCTGACACGCGTTTAAAAAAGCAATCGGCAGAAATAGCATCCATTTTAAAGGATCAGAAATTAAATATCTCCACTTATTCATTCCCCGGCAAGCTAAAAAAAGGAATTGCCAAGGTTATGGAGACCGAGGATATAGACATGATAGTGAGTGGGATACCATCCGACAAGTATCCTTCTAAATACCTTGATAGCTGCCCCATGCTCTTTATGGGACAAAGCAAGTATCCGGTGCTTTTAGTACCGGAACATTGTGTCGATAAACCCTTAAGAAAGGTGCTTACACTTAATTTTGATTCTGTAAAAGAGCCAAATATTCTGAATAAAGATCTCGAACATATTGTGAATCATGACCACATTACCAAATATACCCTTAGCATTAACGAAAATAAAATTGACAGTAAAGCAATAGCCTCACTGCGCACCATGCTAAAAAAGGAAGAAGTTGAGCTGATCATCTTTATTCCCGCCCCCGGCGACAGGATTGACAGGGCACTGATCGACTACCAGGTACAGGAACTGTCACCGGCCGTTTCATCCATTTTAAGTTATTGATTTTCTTGGAGAATATTTAAACAAAATATAAATCATTAGGATTATAAAATAAATATGATACCTTTGGCCTCCCCTGACTTAATAAGTCAATTCATGTTCAGTAAGGAAGAGAATTTAAGCCCTGTTTATAAGGTACTATTTGAAACCGCAGCCGAGAGTCTGGTTGTAACAGATGAAATAGGTTTTATTGTTTTGGTTAATGCCAGAACCAATGATATGTTTGGATATATCGGCAATGAGTTGGTGGGGCAAAAGCTGGAAACCCTGCTCCCTAAAAAATACCGTAAGGAGCACGTTAAACACCGGGAAGATTATAACCATTCGCCAAAACAACGCTCCATGGGAATTGGCATGGACCTGTGGGCTAAAAGAAAAGACGATACGGAATTTCCGGTGGAAGTAAGCCTGAATTATTTTAAAACAGAAGGCAAGATGTTTGTAATGGGCCTGGTAACAGATATTACAGAACGCTACAAAGCAGAGGAACAGGTGAAGAAAATAAATGAGGACCTGGAAAAACTGGTGGAAGAGCGCACAAAAGAACTGGAAGAAAGCAGACGCTTATATGAAATAGTAGCCAGGAATTTCCCTGACGGCACCATTATGGTTCTTGATGAGGATTTGAAATATGTTTTTGCCGAGGGCTCTGAATTATTCAAATATGGAATTACCAGTGATAAGCTTGTTGGTACCGATTATATAGCCCGTTTGCCTGCCCAGATCCGAAATGAAGTGCGGGAGAAATTACAGGCTGTTTTTACCGGAACAAATACCTCATTCGAGGTACAGGCACGTGATAATATCTATCTCATTAATGCAGTGGCCCTTTATAATGCAAATGGAATTATAGACCAGATCCTGATGGTTGATTTGAATATTACCCGCAAAAAGAAAGCGGAGGAGGACATGAAAAGGGCCTATGAAAAAGAAAGGCAACTGAATGAACTAAAGTCCCGTTTTGTATCTATGGCATCTCACGAATTCCGTACCCCTTTAAGCACCATATTATCTTCCTCCTCGCTGGTGGAAAAATATCTTGATAGGGCGGAGTCCTCAGACCCCGCTGTAGTAAAAGAGAACACCACACGCCATTTGAAACGCATAAAATCATCGGTGGGAAACCTTACCAGCATTCTCAACGATTTTCTTTCCCTTGATAAACTGGAGCAAGGCAAAGTGGAAGTTAAACCTACCTTATTCCATATTGACAAATTTGCTGAAGAACTGATTGAGGAAATACAGGGGACATTGAAAAAAGGCCAGAAGATCATATATACACACAGCGGAAAAACAGAGGTATATATAGATAAGCAAATGCTTAAAAACATTCTGTACAACCTTATTTCCAATGCAGGTAAATATTCGGAAGATGATTCCAAAATTGAATTTGCATCCCATCTTGATAAAAACGGATTAACCATATCGGTAACCGACCATGGAATAGGTATACCTGAAAACGACCAGATGCATCTCTTTGAACGCTTTTTCCGGGCTAAAAATGTGACTAACATACAGGGCACCGGGCTTGGGCTGAATATCGTAAAACGTTATGCTGACCTTATTGATGCAGAGGTTTCCTTCACCAGCAAAGAAGGAAAGGGAACCACCTTCACAATAACTATAGACAATTCGAGTTTGACAGAGCCAGAACTACTTTAATTTTCTTTTCTCATGAAAAAAATACTCTTAATTGAAGATAACAATGAGATGCGTGAAAACACATCTGAAATTCTTAGTCTTGCCAACTATGCTGTTTTAACTGCGGAAAATGGTAAAGTTGGCGTTGAAATGGCAAAAAAAGATAAACCCGATCTTATCATTTGCGATATTATGATGCCCGACCTGGATGGATATGGGGTGTTGCACATTTTAACCAAGGACCCCGAAACGGCGGGCATACCTTTTATCTTCCTTACCGCCAAAGCGGAAAAAAGCGATATGCGCAGAGGAATGAACCTGGGCGCCGATGATTATTTAACCAAACCTTTTGATGATACCGAACTGTTGAATGCAGTTGAGGTGAGGCTTAAAAGGAATGATTTTTTCAAAAAGAACTATACACGCGACCTGAGCGGGCTTATCTCCTTCGTTAATGAAGCCAAAGAATTTAGTTTGTCTGATAAACTTATTGCTGACTATAAAGTACGTACCTATAAGAAAAAGGACTCCATTTATCATGATGGGGATACGCCAAACTTTGTGTACTTTATTAATAAGGGCAAAATAAAAACATGGAGAATTAACCTCGACGGAAAAGAATTCATTACCGGAACTTATGAAAAAGGGGACTTTTTCGGCCACCTGCCGGTGCTGGAAGGAGGCGTATATAATGATTCTGCATCCGCTATGGAGGAATGTGAACTTGCCATGATGCCCCAGAATGATTTCCTCTCGCTCGTATATTCTCAACACGAAATTTCGGCAAGGTTCATTAAAATGCTTGCCAATAATATAAACGAAAACGAAAAAAGGTTGCTCAGCCTGGCTTACAATTCAGTGAAGGCCAGAACTGCCGGTGTTTTGCTGGCACTTCAAAAGAAAACAAAAACCGGGGAAAACATCCGCACCTCACGGGAAGATCTGGCAGGATTGGTTGGCACCTCTACCGAGTCCCTTATCCGTACTCTTTCAGATTTTAAGTCCGACAAGATCATAGAAATTGAAGGACGGGAGATCATAATCAATGATACCAAAGGATTGGAAAAGGTGGTGAAGTTCTCTTAAAATTATTTTCCTCTAATTCTCATTAGTTTAACTGCATTTTTTATTTCTTCTATTATCTAACTTTCAATAATTACTGAAAGTTCAATAACTATATATATCTTTGTGCCATGAAATACAAAGAAGCAAAACAACAGTTCATCCAAACCTGGGGCACTTTGGGCAGCGAATGGGGCATTAACCGTACCATGGCGCAGGTTCACGCACTCTTACTGATAGCTCCAAAACCATTATCTACGGAGGATATTATGGAAGAACTCCAAATATCCAGGGGAAACACCAATATGAACCTGCGGGAACTTATCAACTGGACACTCATCTCCAAAGAACTGGTACCCGGCGACCGTATGGAATACTTTGTAGCTGAAAAAAACATTTGGGAAGTCGCCCGCCGCATTGCCAGTGAACGCAAAAAAAGAGAGATTGAACCGGTGAAACAGGCTTTGCTTAAATTGAAAGAAACGGAAAGCGATAATAAAAATGCGGAGGTGAAAGAATTCATTAAGATGATGACCCAGCTCAGCAGCTTCGTTAATAAAATGGATAAAACGGTAGAGACAATGATGAAGGCTGAAGAGAATTGGTTCTTTGGAACGCTCTTTAAAATTATGTAATATGAAAACGCTGAAAAACTATACCATCATTTTTGATAATGCCTGCCCTATGTGCCGTGCATATAGCAGCGCATTTATAAAAACAAAAATGCTGGATGATAAAGGCAGGGAAGCTTACCAACAGATGAGCCGGGAAACGGCTGCTGTTATTGATAAGGATGAAGCCCGAAACGGAATTGCTTTGGTAAA
>DATHNK010000278.1:0-4034 GCA_035486075.1 Bacteroidia bacterium | reverse complement strand
ACGACCATGATCCGAATGAATTTGCAACGGAACTTGGACAGGAATGGCAAATAGGGCAGAAAAAATTCGATAATGGAGTTGTGTTACTTATTCAACCTAAGGCACACAAAGTCTTTATTGCGGTAGGGTACGGGTTGGAGGGCGCTATACCCGATGCTACCTGCGAAGATATTATACAACGTGAAATTATCCCCAGCTTTAAAAAGGGAGATTATGCCAAAGGGCTCAATGATGGAGTAGATGTTATTATCGGCCTTGCTAAGGGAGAATATAACAGCAGCGATTATGCCAAAAAAGGCGGACAAGGCAGCGGCAAAGCCTTAGGCCTGATCTTTGCAATTATCTTCTTTATTGTTTTCTTTATCTTCTCCAGAAGAAATGGCGGTAAAGGCGGCATGACCATAGGTGGTCCTGGAATATTTTTCTGGGGCGGCGGTTTTGGCGGTGGCGGTGGAAGCAGCTTCGGAGGAGGCGGTGGTGGTTTCGGAGGTGGCGGCTTTGGTGGCGGAGGCGGCGGCTTTGGCGGCGGCGGTGCAGGCGGGAGTTGGTAGGGTTTTGTTTTTGTATTAAGGTTACGAATAATACTATAGAAATGTTATTATGAAACCACGAATAATCTTAAAAATAACATTGTTACTGGCTTTTTGCTTAATGCAATCTATTTATACACTAAAAGCACAATCGTATAAATTTTCTAAAAGCTATAATATATATACACACTCTGATTTTGAACAAACTTCAGAAATGGTGTTAGCTTTTGATTCCAATTATGTAATCGCTTTTAATTCATATGATTCGGCACTACATGAATATACAATCGAATTAATAAAATTCGATACCTCTGGGCACCATTTATGGCACTATTCTTTTCCCTCATCTGAACAGGTTTTCGATACTAAAATAGCCCAGTGCCTGGATTCAGGATTTGTAATAACTTCCACTTACAGTTCGGCATCTGATACTACTGAGAGAATTATTATGATTAAAACAGACTTGAGTGGAAACGAACAATGGGTTAAATTGTTAGGAGATAGAACACTTAGTCAAGAAAATTGCGATGTTCAAATAAATGGAAGTTATATTTTTATGCTAAGTAGAGGAGGAGTTAAAATATCCACTAATAATTATGCTCCGGATTACTTTATTGCAAAAATTGATATGAATGGGAGGGTAATATGGTATAATAAGTACAATTTTATTGGAAATCCCTATCCTAAATCATTTGTCGTAACTCCCAAAAATCAAATTTTTGTTGAAGCAGAAATTTATCCCAATGGTAATTCACAATTTGCCTTAAGCAAAATTGACACAAGTGGCAATTTAATTTGGAGTAAAATATACTCTCCATATAGGGATATAGAACCTTTGAACATGATATTAGCTTCACACGGTGATTTAATTATGACCGGGCATATATGGACAACCAATAGTCGTTTATGGGATATTTTATTAATGAAAGTTGATTCGTCAGGGAATTTTAAATGGGCAAAAACATACGGCGGAAATAGCTGGGACGAGGGGTGGTTTGTTTTTCAGTTAAAATCAGGATATGTAATATGCGCAGAACCCGAAAGCTTTAACAATAATAGTCGCACTTCATTAATGAAAACTGACACGATTGGCAACTTACTTTGGATGAAATTATATGGTCCTCTTGGTACTTTTCCCAATGGGGCGGTTCAACTTAATAATGGATTTGCAATTTATGGAATTAATGGTTCGCCCGGAGCTTATGCCCCAATTTATCTTATAAGAACCGATACGAATGGTAGTACAGTATGTACAAGAACCTCTGCAACTTTTCCTGATTCTTCATTTACTTTATCACCGAGGGATACCGGAACATCTGGAGTAGTGCATGGAGATTCTACGTTTTATTTACCAGAAAATGCGGATTCATTAACAGAGTCTGATAATTGTGAAACAATAACTGCAATGAAGAACGTTCCAAATCATGCAGAAGAAATAATACTTTTCCCTAACCCAAATACTGGAAAATTCACAATTGCACTCAATATTTCCGAGTCAAATCCTTTACTTGAAGTTTATAATATTTTTGGAAATAGAGTTTATTCTGCTAATTTAAAACATGTTCAGGGTGACAATACAATTGATATTTCTCAACCTTCGGGAGTTTATCTATATAGGATTCTTGGTGAAAACGGTGAGTTAATTAAAGAGGGCAAGTTTATAATTCAAAAATAGCCTTTAGAACCTAATTCACATTCTTCATCGTCTGCGACAACGACCTTACAGCAAGCACTGTTCCTATCAACGTAAGAAACCCACCCATTAAAAATGGCGCTCCGGGAAAGTAAGGATGACCTGGTTTGGTGTAATAGCGAAACAAATATCCCATCATTAAGGGCCCTATAATAGAGGTAACACTTATTAAACTAGTAAGCCCGCCCTGCAACTCGCCTTGGGCGTTAGCAGGCACTTCGCCGGACATTATTCCCTGCAAGGCAGGGCCAGTAATTCCACCCAGGCAATAGAGAATGGTAAATGCAAACATCATCCAGCTTTGTGATGCAAAAGCAAACAAAGTAAATCCTATTACATAAAGTCCAAACCCTAAGTAGATTGATTTTTTATTTCCCAGCTTGGGATTAATAATTCGTATCAATCCACCTTGTACTATTCCAATCATCAGGCCGACAAATGCAAGAGACCAGCCTACCATTTTTTCATCCCATTTAAATTTTTCCATGGTGTAATAGGTCCAGGTAGATTGGGTAGCGTGGGCTGCGAGGTAAATACAAATTATTGAACCTATCATTCCCAACACAACAGGATATTTTCCAAGTTGGGTAAGGGTTCCTACCGGGTTGGCTCTTTTCCAGTCAAATTTACGGCGGTGGTCAGGAGAAAGTGATTCAGGTACTACGAAATATCCATACACAAAGTTCAACAGGCTTAGCCCGGCTGAAAAATAAAACGGCACCCTGGTACCATAATGCCCCAACATTCCGCCAATGGCAGGACCGATAATAAATCCCATGCCAAATGCAGCGCCAACTATGCCAAAATTTTGGGCTCTTTTTTCAGGAGTGCTGATGTCGGCTATATACGCTGTTGCAGTCGTAAAACTTGCTCCCGCAATTCCTGAAAATATACGGACTATAAATAGCCATACTATGGTTGGTGCATTAGCCATCACCAAATAATCCAATCCAAAGCCCAACAATGAAATAAGCAATATCGGCCTTCTGCCATACTGGTCGCTTAATCCTCCTAATACAGGTGAAAAAATAAATTGCATAACTGCATAGATCACATTGATCCAAAGCCCATAAGATATAGCATCACTCACGCTGTTACTATGTATTAACGACATAATGAGCTTAGGAGTGACAGGAATAATTACACCCAGCCCCGTGACATCTACAAGGAGGGTAACAAAAATGAAACCTAAGGCAGCGTTATGTTTTTTATGCATGGGGCAGGAAGCGTCAAAAATAGTTATTTATCTAATTCATTTGTAACATACGGAAACCGTTTATTCGTGGGTTTTTCATTTACTTACGCTATGTTATTGGCATTTTTTTTAAGTTTGCTCATTGCAAATAACAATACTGTATGGCAGAAGATATGATTTTCCGGTTAATTGAAGAAGAACGCGAACGACAAATGCGGGGCCTTGAGCTTATTGCATCTGAAAATTTTGTGAGTGAGGATGTAATGAAAGCTATGGGTTCCGTGCTTACTAATAAATATGCGGAAGGCTTGCCGGGCAAGCGCTACTATGGCGGTTGCGAGGTGGTGGACAAGGTAGAACAACTGGCTATTGACCGTGCCAAGCAATTATTCGGAGCTGAATGGGTGAATGTGCAGCCACACTCGGGTGCACAGGCTAATGCTGCAGTTATGCTGGGCGTGTTAAAACCGGGCGATAAAATTTTAGGTTTTAATCTTTCACATGGAGGACACCTTACACATGGCTCTCCTGTTAACTTTTCCGGAAAGCTTTACCAACCTTCTTTTTATAGCGTAGAACAAGAAACCGGAATGGTGAATTATGATACCATTGCTGC
>DATHNK010000277.1:0-8613 GCA_035486075.1 Bacteroidia bacterium | reverse complement strand
TACAATTGGTGCTATTTTACGGTAGTGCACATGTGAAATATAGGGAAACAGGTGATGTTCTATCTGGAAGTTCAATCCTCCCACGCAGAAATTAATAAAACGGCTGTTCCTGGAGAAGTCGGCTGTAGTGCGCAATTCATGTACAGCCCAATCATGATGGATTATGCCTTTTTCGTCGGGTACCGGCTGTTCCACTCCTTCCACTACGTGGGCCAGTTGAAACACAGTACTCAATATAAATCCGGCAACCCAGTGCATGATAGCAAAACCTGTAAGTACCTGCCACCATGAAAAGTGAGTGAAAATGATAGGCAAGCCGATAAAAATAAAAAGGTAAGTAAGTTTTACACCTGCCATTATAAAATATTCTTTAGTGGCATTTATCTTTAGCTTTTTGGTAATTCCTGCTTTATTGAATTCCGCCAGTTGGGTGAAATCATTATAGATTTTGGTAATGGTCATCAGTCCATAAAAGAAATAGGCGTGTATATACTGATAGCGGTGAATTTTCATTACAGGGGCATTGTCCGACAAGCGCAAAGGCCACCGTGGGGCAATGTCATCATCGCTGCCGCCAATATTGGTAAATGTGTGATGGAGAACGTTATGCTGCATTTTCCAGTTGCAAACGTTACCGCCAAGCAGGTAAATGGTTCCACCCAATAATTTGTTTATCCATTCTTTTTTAGCATAGGAGCCATGCAAAGCATCGTGCATAACGCACATACCAATGCCTGCTACGCCGGTTCCCATAATAATTGCAAAGATCATGCCTACCCACCATGCCACAGGCAGTATTAATAAGAGTATAAAAGGAACGAGGTACAGGGAGAACATTACAATGGTCTGTATGGTTAAGGTAGAATTTCCTTTGGGCGAAATTCCAGTTTCCTTAAAATAGGCATTTACATTCTTCCGGAGGGCCGATATAAATTGACTTTCCGTTTCATGGGGTTTGTCAAGGTTGTCATTTTGAATAGGATTCTCTAAAGGGGCTGATTTAAAGCGCAGTTCCATTTTTAAGTTTAAGTTTGAGCCGCAAGGTAGCGTATTAAACCCAAACAGAAGGTGATTATTATCAGAGGGGGGAGAAACGTAACATACGGCAAATTTCTGAAATATCAGATTGCCTTGCTTACAAGTGTTTTTGATGCAGGTTGAATACCCAATTCTTTCAATCTTCTTATATGTGACCGGAAGGCATTGACAAAAGATGGTTTTAAATTATAATCGAATCCGAATTCATGGGCAGTGCGTTCCACAATTGGCGCTAATTTGCGATAGTGCACATGAGAGATATACGGAAATAAATGATGTTCTATTTGGAAATTCAGGCCTCCTATATACCAGTTAACAAACCAATTATTTCGGGCAAAGTCGGAGGTAGTGAGCAATTCATGGACGGTCCAGTCATGATTAATTACGCCATTGGCATCCGGCAAAGGCTGGTCAGCCCCTTCAACAATATGTGCCATTTGAAAGATGGTGCTCAAAATACATCCTGCCACCCAATGCATCATAAAGAAACCTATAAGAACCTGCCACCATGTAAAGTGAGTAAATATAATCGGTAGGCCTATCAATACAAACAGGTAGGCCAGTTTATAGGCAGCCATTTTGAAATATTCTTTGGTGGTATTTATCTTGTATTTCCGGGTCATACCCGCTTTGTTATAACCCGCAAGTTGTATAAAATCATTAACTATCTTAGTAATAGTCATTAAGCCATAAAAGAAGAACGCGTGTATGTATTGGTACTTGTGGATCTTCAGCACCGGTAAATTGTCGGATAAGCGTAAAGGCCACCTTGCGCCAATATCTCCATCTCCACCATTAATGTTAGTGTAGGTATGGTGAAGAACATTGTGTTGCATTTTCCAGTTAAAAACGCTTCCTCCCAATAAATACATGGTACCTCCCAATAATTTATTAAGCCATTCCTTTTTCGAAAACGACCCGTGTACGGCATCATGCATTACACACATACCCACACCGGCAACTCCTATTCCCATAACTACAGTAAGCAGAAAACCTACCCACCATGTAACAGGCAATGTTAATAATAAGATAAAAGGAGCCAGATATAAGGATATCATAGAAAAGGTTTGAAGTGCCAGGTTAAAGTTTCCTTTGGTGGATATGCCCTTTTCCTTAAAATATTCATTCACATTCTTTCTCAGGGTCGATGCAAATAGGCTTTCAGACTGAGGTTTGCTGTCAATGTTGTCAGTTTGAGGGTGATGTAATAGGGGAGCGGATTTAAAACGAAGTTCCATTTAGTTGTGCTTTATGCTTGCAACCTAAAGTTCGTCTAATAAATCTACATTATGGTTGGTAAATCCACATTATGCGTGAGTTTAACATAATATGGGAAGAAAGGAGGATTTACCTCACCACCTCTATTTTCCGCACCAGTTCACTTCCATTATCTAATTTCAATTTCAGGAAATAGATTCCATCATCTACCCCGGAAAGGTTGGGGTACTTTCAAAAAACAACAAACCAAGAGCAAATATACAATAATTTTTTACTCGTAAAACGTAACTTTTCCGGAATCAAGGTCATATACTCCGCCTATAATTTTAATAATACCCGATTGTTCCATTTCACGCAGTATGGGGCTTTGTTCCTTCACCTGTTGAACCGTCAGGGTAACGTTGTATTTGGTAACATTTCCCACGAACGCTTTATTATGTGAATTTCTTTCCGATTTTGTTTCGGTTTCTATGGCAATAGCTGGTTTTATTTTATTGAGCAGGGTGGTTATATGCCCCAACTCTATATTATCACAAGCCCCTTCAATGGCGCCGCATTTGGTATGCCCTAAAACAACTATAAGTTTAGAACCTGCAATTTTGCAGGCAAACTCCATGCTTCCTAAAATATCATCATTCAAAATATTTCCGGCTATGCGGATGCTGAATATATCTCCCAATCCCTGGTCGAATATAAGCTCTGCTGAGGTGCGGGAATCAATGCAACTTAATATGGCAGCAAAGGGAAACTGACCCGAAGAGGTATCGTTGGCCTGCTGCAAAAGGTCGCGGTGCGCTTTAATATTATTTATAAACCGCTTGTTGCCTTCTTTTAAAATTTCAATGGCAAGGGCAGGTGTTAATTGTTGCTGTGTGGCTTTGGTATATGTTCTCATCTAAATAATCGCGGGGTTAATTACGGTCTCAGTTTCAAAAGTAATATTTTATTAACATATAAGGTAATTCACGGCGACTAATTTGTCATTTCCCTTTCGTATCTTTGGCGGAATGACCGACTCGAACAATATACTTATCACGCTGAGTGCGCTGGTAATACTATCCTACCTTTTTAATATCATTGCGAAGTATGTTAAAATTCCTTCTGTCATTCTGTTGCTCGCTACCGGTGCAGGATTGAAGTTCTTAGGCGACAGATTTGCAGTTCATCTTACAGGGGTTCCTTTTTTTCTGAACCTTTTTGGTGACATCGGCCTTATTATGATCGTGCTGGAAGGCTCGCTGGATTTAAGTATTACAAGGAAGAAATTCCCTTTAGTCGGGAAATCTATGTTATCTGCCATATTAATATTGGCAGGCACCTGCGGACTAATATTCCTGGTGCTGAATTATTACCTGGGAATGCCAATAAAAAATGCCATAGTATATTCTATACCCATGGGGGTTATCAGCAGCGCTATAGCCATTCCTTCGGTAAAGGATTTAAGTGAGCACAAAAAGGAATTCATAATTTATGAATCGACCTTCTCAGATATACTGGGCATCATGGTTTTTAATTTTGCCATCCTCGATAATGCTTTATCATCAGAATCGTTCCGTGATTTCTTCCTGAATATTCTATACATCATACTAATATCATTTGTCAGTTCCGCCCTGTTGGTGTTTATGCTGAACAGCATTACCACTCATATAAAGTCATTCCTGATTTTTGCCATACTTATCCTGATATATTCCATAGGCAAAATATTCCATCTTCCATCTTTGTTGCTCATATTGGTCTTCGGAATTATGCTCAACAATAACAAGTTCTTTTTCAGGGGACGGCTGGCAAGGGTGCTGCATCTGGAGAAAATGTCGTCGGTGACCGCAGAACTGAAACTTCTTACCGCTGAATCGGCATTTCTTATCCGCACTTTTTTCTTTATCCTGTTCGGTTACGCCATGAATATTAATTCGCTGGTTACTCCTGATGTGGTTATTACCGGTTCTGCTATTATTGGCTGCATACTTTTCGCCCGGTTTATTTTTCTCCTCTTTATTTCCCGTACGCACCTAATTCCGGAACTGTTTATAGCTCCGCGTGGCTTGGTTACTGTAGTATTATTCTCGGCTATTCCGGCGCATTTTATTTCGCCTGCTTTCAGCGATGGTATAATCTATTACGTAATTATTGTTTCAAGCCTTATAATGATGCTTGGCCTTATGTTCACCAAAACCAAATTTTCGGAAACGGAACGGTTAGTTGTCGGGGAACAAGGCACAATAGAGAACCCTGTGGGGCTTTCCTGATAATTTTCAATTCTTTCTTTCTGCTATTCCTTGTAAGAGTTTACTTTTGTGTTTTGAATTAAGAGCAATGAAAATATCGTATAACTGGTTAAAAAAGTACGTGGCTACCCACCTTTCGCCTGATGAAGTGGCAAAACTTCTTACGGAAGCAGGGCTGGAAGTGGAGCATATTGAACCTTTTGAATCTTTTAAAGGTGGGTTGAGGGGTTTGGTTGTGGGTGAGGTGAAGACCTGCATTAAGCATCCGAATGCCGATAAACTTTCGCTTACTACTGTTGATGTGGCAGGAGAAAGGCTTTTGAATATTGTTTGCGGCGCTCCAAACGTTGCCGCCGGACAAAAAGTAATTGTGGCATTGGAGGGAGCTTTATTATATCCATCGGAAGGAGAGCCATTCACCATAAAGAAAAGCAAGATTAGGGGAGAAGCATCGGAAGGAATGATTTGCGCCGAAGATGAAATCGGGCTTGGTATCTCACATGCGGGTGTAATGGTACTTCCCCCGGATACTAAAATAGGATTACCTGCTGCGGAATATTTTCAGATATATACCGATTCCGTATTTGAAATTGGAGTTACCCCGAACCGTGCCGATGCCTTGTCGCATATAGGTGTTGCACGCGATCTGGTAGCAGCCATTAATATCCATAAAAAGGAACATGATAAACTGGAATTGACTCCCCTGGTAGTATATAATCCGGCTGGGGAAAATAATTACGAGCACAGGGGAGCCCATGTAGGCTTTAAACTCGGAATAACAGAATTGGAAATTCGTGTGCAGAATCCTGAAGCCTGCAAACGATATACCGGTGCCGGAATAAACGGGATTGAAGTAAAAGAATCTCCTCAATGGCTAAAGAATTATATATCGGCTATCGGGTTGCGGCCTATAAATAATATTGTTGACATAACCAACTTTGTAATGTTTGAAACAGGACAACCGCTCCATGCTTTTGATGCTGATAAAATAAAGGGAAGTAGGGTAGTGGTGCGCAAAGCCAAACAAGGTGAAACTATAATAACCTTAGATGGAGTAGAACGTAAATTAAAAGAAGAGGACCTGTTAATTTGCAATGAAAATGAAGCGATGTGCATTGCCGGGGTGTATGGCGGAAAAGAATCGGGCGTGACGGAAAAAACCAAAAATATTTTCCTGGAAAGCGCTTGTTTTGATGCGGCGCATATACGCAAAACAGCGAGACACCACGGTTTGCATACCGATGCATCATTCCGTTTTGAAAGAGGTACAGACCCAAACATGACGGCATTCGCACTAATGCGCGCCATTTATTTATTGCAGGAAGAAAATCCAAAAATTACGGTATCTGCTTTGCAGGATGATTACCCGATTCCTGTTGAAGAAAGGAAACTGGAGTTTTCACTTTCTTACGCTAATAGTTTGGCGGGTCATACTATTCCTGATGAAAAAATGGCGGAAATTATTGAAGCTACAGGCATACGTATTGCAGATAAAAATTTGGAAAAATGGCTGCTGTCCATACCTACATACCGTATGGATATTACCTGCCAGGCAGATATTGTGGAAGAAATTTTGCGGTTTTACGGGTATAACAATATCCCTATTCCTGCTAAACTGAATATTCCATTAGTTCATTCGGGAAAAAAGAAACCCGATGAAATTCTTTATAAAATGGGTGATTTCCTCGGTTCGTTAGGATTCTCAGAAGTGATGAATACATCGTTGTCTTCTTCCAAATTTGAAGAATCCAATGAAACCACTGTTAAGATAGCTAACCCGCTGAGTTCCGATCTGGATATACTCCGTGGCTCCTTATTGTTTAATGGATTAACGAATATAGCACTCAATCAAAATAATAAACAGCCCGATTTAAAGCTGTATGAATTTGGCCGGTCCTATTATAAAACCAAAGAAGGCAAATACAAGGAAACGGAGCATCTTTCATTATGGATAGCAGGAAACAAAACTCCGCTTTCATGGAATAGTAAAGAACAGGCAGCGGATTTCTATAACCTGAAAAAATACATTGATGCCATTATTGAAAAGATAATGGGCAAGGGTAATCTGAAAAACGACTTATTGGAAAACGATGCTGTTTTTTCTTATGGATCCACTATAAATGCAAATTCAGGCGAACTTGTAAAAGCAGGAAAAGTAAAAGAGTCGGTACTGAAAAACTGGGGCATAAAGGGTGATGTATATTTCGCTGACTTCAACTGGAAAGTACTATTGCAGCAAATTCCTAAAGGAATGGAAGTTAACGAGATCAACCGCTTTCCGGCGGTAACAAGAGATCTGGCATTAATAATTGATAAGCAAATGCCGTTTTCAACCTTGCTGGAACTTGCCAATAAAACAGAAAGGGAATTGTTGCGCGATGTTTCCGTATTTGATGTTTACGAAGGAAAAGGAGTGGAGGAAGGAAAGAAATCCTATGCGCTGAGGTTTGTTTTGCAGAGCGATTCCAAAACTTTAAGCGATAAAGAAATTGAAAAGGTAATGGAAAAACTTACCAAAGCTTTTACCGGAAATGCCGGAGCAGTAATACGAAGTTCATAAAGTTTATAAAGCCTCTTTACCCCAAACCCCTAAAGGGGCTTTGAATAGTGCAACTAGTAGGGGTTCAAAATTTTGAACCCCTAAACAACATTTTGCTGAGCTATGCTGTTCTTCCGCCCCAAACCCCTAAAGGGGCTTTGAATAGTGCAACTAGTAGGGGTTCAAAATTTTGAACCCTTTTGAATGGAGATACTGCAAGGGTTCAAAATTTTGAACCCCTACACAATTTGGTAATGTACCTCTAAACTTTAAGAACTTTATAAACTCACATCCTTCATAGAATCTTCATATTCAGGGCATACTTTTGTGTCATAATTAATCAACAACAAACACTGTCATGAAAAAGTTAATCGCCCTTATGCTGGTTGCTTCCTTTACCGGAGCAGTAATTGCCCAGCAAGCTCCTACTCAAACAAGACCAGCAGGCCCAATGCCTACCGCACAAGCCGATCCAAATCATAAGGATGATAAGGATAAAAAACATCATCGCCATCATCATCACCGTCATCACGAAAAGGCAGCTCAGGCTACCAAATAATTTGGCAAGTGAAAAAAATAAAAAAGGAGACTCTCAGAGCCTCCTTTTTTTATTTCATCTGGTTATGAATAACGGAATAATTGTAAGTCTTTTGCACCGCTTTCAGCATATCGGCGAGGGTATCCTGTACCTGTAAAGATTTATTCATAAGATTATCTTTCAGCATGCTGTCTTTCGAATAGTTGTACAAGCCTTCCACTTTGCCGCCGACCATTTGCAGGCACCAGGGATATTTCTCTATTTCATATACGTCGTTCAGGTAGTTTACTGCATAATGGCCTTCTGATGATGTGCTGTCGAAAACGCTGGTTCCAAAGGAGAAATAGGAATAGGGATAATGCAGGTAATCTAAAATGGAAGGCAGGATATCTATGTGCTGGGTAGTTATGTTCGATTTGCCTTTCAGGTTGGAGCGGTGCGAATAAAATATAATAGGTATTTCATACATACCCAAACGATTGGAAAAATAAGGATCGGCGCTGGGCCCGGTATGGTCGGCGGTAATTACAAATAATGTACTGTCGAACCAGGGCATTTTAGAAACCTCATCAAAGAATTCCTTCAATGCAAGGTCACTGTATTCCACACATTTCATAATGGGTATTTCCCCTTTTTTTTGTACGAACCGGTTCTTATATTTTTTTGGGATGGAGAATGGATGGTGTGATGAGATGGAAAAAATAGCGGCGTAAAAAGGTTGGGGTAGAGTATCAAGGCATTTACCAAAATATTGAAAATAGGGTTCGTCCCAAATTCCCCAGTTGCCATCGTAGTCGGCTTTATTGTTGTATTCAGTCATTCCATAGTAGTAACGAAAGCCACCCTTTTTGCAAAATTTATCGAAGCCCATGGAGCCGTTATGCCCGCCATGAAAAAAGGCCGTAGTATAACCCGCTTTATCTAATAACTCGGCCATGCAGGTAAAGTTATCTCCTGTATATGGGGAAGTAATAAATGCAGTATTCATCCAGGAAGGAAGGCTGGCAACTACAGCAGGAATACCCTCAATGGATTTTTTACCGTCGGAATAGGCA
>DATHNK010000276.1:0-2312 GCA_035486075.1 Bacteroidia bacterium | reverse complement strand
CAGTAAAATCAACTTCCGCTTTATTTATTAATATGTTTTTCTTACCCTGCCAGTTTTTATAAAGATTGGGGAAATTGACTCTTCCCTCCACACCCCCTGCGCCTTGCACATACATTAAATTATTAGCCGGAATAGAATCATGCTTGCCCGACGGGTGAATATTAGCAAATGGGGCAGTTACATAACTCCGGTCAATATGGCTGAAGAATGTGCCCCCGATCGGGAATTGAACATAATATGGAATAGTGGGCGTAGATTTATCATGGTAATAAAAGTCAATACATGCAAATGAGCCCTGGTTTAAGTAAATGAACAGTATTCCTCCTTGCCCAGGAAGTTGCAAAGAGTTGGATACCGTGATGTATAAACCTTTTACCAGGCTATCAAAAGTGGTGTAATAATTCGGATTATTAGTGATCCGGTTCATAATAGACTGCCACCAGCCTTTTTTAAGTTTCACTCTCACAGCAGTGTCATGTCCGTAATAAGGATTAAGAGGTACAATTTGCTGCATACCAATAGGGTGAGCGGCATCATATTTAATAGACGTATCAGAATAATAAGCTACATAGTTTCCGGCACTATTGGTAGCATGTATTGGGCTTTCCAGCGTGTCAACCACAATTGTTTGGGGGTCAAGGTTTCCATAGTAGCTGGTTGCAACCCCTGTAATGTAAGGCAATATGAGTACAACAGAATCTACAGGAACACTGTCATTAGCCCAGGGTATGGTAGTAGTAGTAGCCCCAACTGGTGAAAAGATCTGTGCATAAATGGAAGATTTATATTGTCCAAAAATAGGGTCGTTATAACTCCCAAGACCTGAATAAACTGTATCGTCTGTAATAATGGAATCCTTCAGGAACATCGACGTAAGAACACTTGTTGTATCCGTTTCGTATGCACTTATCTGATCATTTGGAGGTAAAATATTCGCTCCCGTACTCCCTGTGTCTTCTCTGCAGGAATTTAAAATAGCCGCCAGGCAAAAGCCCATGGCTAATAACCATTTACCTCTATTCATCTACTAATGCTTCTTCCAATTCCATTATTTCATTATAAAACTCAGAGTAAGCATCGGCATAATCATCGCCAGTATGTTCCAACAATGGCTTGCCTGATTTTACAGCATGTTTTACAATTTCAGGATCCAGGCCTGGTTCAGCTTTCACAATAGCATCAGCCCAGTTAATGGCCAGTTTATTAAGATTCGTATAATTGGCAGTTTTAATAACTGACAGGTCTTCAGATTCAGCATTTTCCCATTCTGCTTTTTTAGCCATGTTCTTGTCGAATGCACCTTCAATTTTGTCGTTATATAATGAATATACAACTTTAGTGTTCTCGAAAAGAGGGTCTTCAATGCAGGCTTTCTTAATATACAAAGGAAGCAAACTTGTAAACCAACCGTGGCAATGGATAATATCAGGGCTCCAACTTAGTTTGCGAACGGTTTCAATAACCCCGCGGCAAAAGAAGATGGCTCTTTCATCATTATCGGCAAATGGTTTTCCGGTTTCATCTACAAAAGTAGCCTTACGTTGAAAATAATCTTCATTATCAATAAAATAGACCTGCATACGGGCGCGTTGAATAGATGCCACCTTTATAATAAGCGGATGGTCATTATCGTCAATAATTTGGTTTATACCTGATAATCTGATAACTTCATGTAATCCGTGACGTATTTCATTAATACAACCATAGCGGGGCATAAAGGTTCTGATCTCCCTTCCTCTTTCCTGTATCCCCTGGGGCAGGTTACGGGCAATCATAGAAATAGGCTTCTCATCCATATATGGATAGATTTCCTGGGAAACGTACAGCACTCTAGCTTTTTTCATAGAAATTTTGGGGTTAGTAAATATTAAGAGTTAGATAATTGAATGTCAGTGAATAGCACTATCATTTGTGATTTGGCAAAATGCCTTTTTACGGTGATTTTCTAAACTTCTGCAAAGATAATACTAAAAATCCGGATAAATAGCAACAATTGGTCAGTTTTTGTGCTATTAAAGGTTAAATAAAGTTATAAAAACCTTTGGAATACTGGAAAATTTGATTATGTAATAACTGGTGCTTATTCTATCTGAAACACCTTTTACTACTGAGATTCACCAAATATAGCAATTCTTATTATTACTTTAAAAATAAACTTATACTTAAATAGATATTTTATTTTTTATATAATTTACGCTGTGGCAGTGGTTTGTGTCAGATTCTTAAATACCTCTTCCAGCTTCTTTTCTTCTTTCTGAACAGTAAGCACTGCCAGGTTATGCTCCACCGCATAGCGGAATACATCGGATCGG
>DATHNK010000275.1:0-7371 GCA_035486075.1 Bacteroidia bacterium | reverse complement strand
TAGTTTGGTTAATTACGCCAAGCCTTTCCAAACTTGTAAGCGGATCGAATGTGGCAGAATAACGTCCTTTGAAGATCTCTTCAAATTTTTCCAGGCTTATTTTACCCAGAATATAATCACCCAATAGAATGGTTTCTTTTTTGTCTTTCACAATAAGTGAAGGGCTGCTGGCGGAACTATGGGAGAAGGTAGCCCGTGTCTCTTCGTGCCCCGGCCTGCCATGAATAATTACCGTATAATTATCGGTTCCTAATTTTTCCGCTTTATTCCAGACACGATGAACAAAGGGGCAGGTAGTATCGTAGGTCTGTATTTCAATACCGATGTCGGCTAATTGTTTGCTAATGGCAAGCGTGGTACCAAATGCAGGAATTATCACTACATCTTCTTTGGTGAGTTCTGAAAATGGTGTCAATGTTTTTCCGTCCGTATCCATCAAAAATTTTACACCTCTGTCTTGCAAATTAGAATTTACTTCCGGGTTGTGGATCATCTGGCTAAGCAGGAATATTCTTTTATCCGGGTTTTCCTTTACCGCGCGGAATGAAAGTTCGATGGCATTCTGCACCCCATAGCAAAACCCGAAATGCCGTGCGAGTAAAAATCGTACACTGCCAAAATCCAGCAGGGTAGGAGAGAAGTCTTTTTTTTTGGGATCCTTTCCGGAACGGAAATCTTTTATCCTCGATAATATTGGGCTATTATAAAACTCAGGAATTTCAAATGTTTTCATAAGGTGCAAAGTTAAGTAAAACGATGATTATGGCGGAGATATTACGTCACTGCGAGAACGAAGCAGTCTCAATTGCTACAGAAATTGCTTCATCCCATATAAATAAGGGATTCGCAATGACGAATAACCTAAACAGCCTTTACGTGAATCGTCTTTTTCTGTTTGGAATAGGTATCTACGTGCCTTTCTTTTTTACTTGGGTAAATGTCAGGAATAGTGAGCAATATTCCAGTCTCTTCCACATTGCCAAACTCAGGATTCAGGCAGGTGCCAAACATGCGCATGGTAGGCGATAGATTCATATAAGCATTTATAAGGGGAGGGATATTTTCACCCAATGCCCGTACCTCCTGGTTGAGGATAGTATGCCCTTCTTTATAGTCTTTTCCTTTTAGTCTTTTGGCAAATGTTCCTACACTGTAATTCGATTCCAGTTCCTCAATTGGTATTACCAGTTTGTCTTTATCGGGAAAATAGTGCTGCATGAAATAGAGTATCCTGTCCCTTGCTTTCAGGTTGAAATCCCTGTACATAGTCACTTTCCCAAAAAAGTATTTCATATCCGGATTATCCACTACAATGGCACCTAAGCCATCCCAAAGATTATCGAGCGAAAACAAGCCTTTTCTATTTTCTGCTGAAGGCTGGTATTGCGGCGATACAAATGAACGCCCCAATTCTATTGTATAGGGCAGGTATTCTTTCATAAATTTACCACTGAATTCAAAAAGTTCTGTTGTGGCAAGTTGTATAATTCCTTTTTTTACATGGGCATCTTTACAACGCATATAACGGTAAGAACCCACTATTTCTTTTTCTTCCGGGTTCCAGACTATAAGTTGCCTGTAGGGAGTTTCGTTCGTGTCGAATTCATCCAAATCATAAGCCTTGCCTGTGCCGCCTCCCGCATAACGAAAAGTAAGTTCACGAAGCCTTCCGATTTCTTTCACCACTTTAGGGGAATTGTGATAGGTAACCACATAAATTTCGTTTTTCCCATAATTGGTGCGGCGCACAAACTTATCCCTTGTAAGTTCTGATGCGAGAATATCTCCCGGTATGGGTGGAATTATGGGTTGCATAGCAGGGGCTAAGTTACATTATTAGCAGGGAATAAAGGTTCGGAAATAATAGAGCCTTTCTTTTTATAAAGTTCATCCCGGAAAATGTTGGCCCATTCGGCATCATTATGGCTTTTATCGAAAACTTTCCAGGATATGGGTTTTCCAAAATGAAGAATCACTTTTTTATCTTTATGTCCGAACATTTCGTCCGCCAGAAAAAACATTTCAAGGTTAATTTTTATTCCTATTTTTTTTCTGAACGAAGCAAAATTGTAAAAAAAATTGGAGTTTCTGCCTTCAATATAAATTGGAACGATATCCTTGTGATAATATTTCGATTTGGTAATGAAACTTTTTTTCCATGGAAGGTCCTTGATCTCGTCTTTTCCCGCTTTGCGAGATACCATGCCTGCCGGAAATATAGGAATTGCCATTTCGGAGGAATAGATTTTATCAACCATTTCGAGCATAGAGCGTGTACTGTTTCCATTTATATTAACGGGAACTAAGATATTATCGAGTTGCTGCAGGGTAAGCAACAATTCATTTACAAAGAACTTGATATCTGTCCGGAATTTAGCAATGGAGTATATTACAGCAAGCCCGTCCAATCCTCCAAGCGGATGGTTGGAAGCGAAAATATACCCGCCGGTAGCCGGTATGTTCTCCATTCCTTTAATTTGTATGTCAGCGCCAAGCCGCTCAATAGATGCATTGATAAAATCCAACCCTCTTTTTTCGCCGTTTTTACTGAGAAAATCATTTATATCATTTTCATGTACGATCCTCTTCACGTAATTTATGGCAAAACGGGGTATGAATTTGTAGGGCCCGGGAGCTTTTGTCCGAAGCATTTCATCAATATCCACCTTTTTTATTCCCACTGAAAGATTGCTTTTAGGTTTATGTAAATAAAATTAAACGAAGCAAACAAAAGTAATGAAATCGGATAAATGGATGTGCAGGGCGGATATTTTTAACCTGTCGAAAAAGGCCCTGAAATATTTACACGGTAATTCAAATAGTTGGATATAACACACTATATTTCAAATTTATATTGGCTAAGAAGGAAACAAAGTAATGGGTTTTTTCGTACAGGCCCTTTTAAATACTGTGATATTAACTCCATATCCATTAATTGTTGATAGAAAAATAGGTTGCCGTTACAATAAAATATATAATATTGCACCTTGATAAATAAAAACCCACACAAATCAATGAAAAAACAATCCCTCCAATCTCTATCAATTCTAGGTTTGGCAGCCCTTGGAATTGCAGGATGTAATGGTTTCTCTAAAATGCTGAAAGATGCCAATAAAATTACCTACTCTGTAACTCCTAATCCATTGCAAGACAATGGTGACAGTGTAGCTGTAAATATTTCAGCACACTACCCGGCAAAATATTTTGCCAAGAAAGCGGCCGTTACTGTAACCCCTACATTGAAGCTGTCCGATGGAAGCATGGTAGCTCTTAAATCAATTAATTTGGTGGGACAAAGTGCTAAGGGTGAGGGACAAAAGATTGGTTATGACAACGGAGGAAGCGTAAACTATACTACCAAAGTGCCTTTTTCTGCAGGCATGAAAATGGATGAGTTAGATGTTAAAGCAACTCTTACCAACAATAAAAAGGATTTTCCGGGTGTTAAGGTGGCTGACGGAACAATTGCAACAGCGTTGTTAATTCAGAACGATGATAAGCTTATTGCTGCCAAGGATAAGTTCCAGAAGACCATTCCTGAATCAGATACAACCCATATTTACTACGTAATTAGCCAGAGCAATGTTCGCCCGGCTGAAATGAGCAGTGCAGAAATGAAGGCTTTCAAAGAGTTTGTTGAAAAAGGCTCCATGGGTGGTTATACCTGGGATGGTATCACAGTAGACGCTTACGCTTCTCCTGACGGCGAAACCGACATGAACCAAAACCTGGCCAGCGACCGTGCAAAATCGGCTATTAAGGCAATGAAGGATATGTTCAAGAATATGAAGCTGGAAGTGGAAAAGATGGATGATAAAGGCAAAATGAAAAGGGATAAAATGCCGGTTGATTCCAAGCTTTCAGGCGATGATTTCTACAAAACCGGAACAACCGGCTTAGATTGGGATGGTTTTAAAACCAGCGTACAGAATTCAGATATTAAGGACAAGGATTTAATCATCCGTGTATTATCCATGTATCCTGACCATGACCAACGGATGAAAGAAATCAAGAATATGACTAAAACATATACTATTCTTGCCGATAAGATTCTGCCAAAGTTACGCCGTGCAATTATCATTTTACATGCTGAAAAGATGAGCCGTTCTGATGCGCAATTGACTGCTCTTTCCATGTCACACCCTGATAGCCTTTCAGTTGAAGAATTGCTTTATGCCGCTACTCTTACAACCGACATGAATCAAAAACTAAGTATCTACAAAGCAGCTGAAAAACAAAATCCAAATGACTGGAGATGTGCTAACAACGCAGGTTATGCTGAAATGGCGCTGAACAAATTATCGGATGCCGATGCCGATTTTCAACAAGCTGACCGTCTTTCTCCAAACAACCCTGCCGTTCAAAACAACTTAGGAGTTGTTGCCCGTTGGAAAGGAGACCGCAAAGGTGCAATGGCATACTATGCTAAAGCAACCGGTGCAGGTTCTGAAGTAGCTTACAACATGGCTTTGGTAGATATTCAAACTGGAAACTATGCCGATGCTGCTAACAATACCGGCAGTTACAATACGTTTGATGCTGCTCTCGCCAAGGTTTTGAACAATGACCCTAATGGTGCCAAGTCAACTTTAGACGCATCTAACGATCAAAGCGCAATGGCTTCCTATTTAAGAGCTATTATTTGTGCCCGTTCAGGCGATAAGACCGGAATGGTTACTAATTTAAAAACTGCTACAAACAAAGATGCTTCTTTAAGAACAACAGCTCAGTCGGACTGTGAATTCCTGAAATACAAGGATGATGCAGACTTTAAAGCCGCTATTCAATAAAAGATAAGTTTATATAATGAAAACCCTGACCATAAGGTTGGGGTTTTTTATTGATGGGTAATCCGTAAATGAGACAAAATGCCAAAGAAATCCATTAATGTGATTGTTTATTGCCTGTCAAAATTAAGATTGGTATGAAAAAATTACTACCTTTGCACCCCTAAAAAAAAGAAAATGTCTAATACAGGAGATATTGGTGTTGGCACCGTAATACGTTTTAACGGAGAACTATGCGCCATTGTAGAGTATCAGCATCGCACACCGGGTAACCTCAGGGCTTTTTACCAGGCTAAAATGCGCAACTTAAAAAATGGCAAAACTATAGAGTACAGGTTCAGGGCAGGTGAGGCAGTTGATGTAGCTAGAGTTGAATTCAGAGATTTGCAATACATATACCAGGAAGGAGATTTTGTAGTTTGTATGGATAATGAAACCTACGAACAGATTCACGTTCCGGCTATTCTTTTTGGTGAAGGCGGTAAGTTTATGAAAGAAGGAATGGCAGTGAGAGTGGCCTTTGAAAGTGATGCCCCCATTATGGCAGAACCTCCGACCTTTGTTGAACTGGAAGTGACTTACACCGAACCCGGAGAAAAAGGAAATACTGCAACCAATGCACTTAAAACGGCTACCGTTGAAACCGGAAGTGTTGTAAATGTTCCTTTATTTGTGAACATTGGCGACAGAATAAGAATTGATACCAGAACCGCATCTTACTGCGAAAGAGTAAAATAAAAAAGCTAACAGCCATTAGCCAATAGCTAATAGCACAAAACAAAAAAACCAAACAAATGGCAAACCACAAATCAGCTATCAAAAGAACAAGATCTAACGAAGCAAAAAGACTACGCAACCGCTACCAGGCTAAAACCGTCCGTACTTTTTTAAAGAAGGAAACCCAAAACGAAGTACCTACCGACGACCTTAAAAAGTTGCTCTCTTCTATTGATAAGCTTGCCAAGAAAAATATTTTTCATAAGAACAAAGCTTCTAACCTGAAGTCGAAATTGATGAAAAGAGCTAATAAAGCCAGGGCTGCTGCTGCCGCTCCAAAAGCAGAAGTTGCTCCAAAAGCGCCGAAGGCTGCAAAGAAGGTTAGCAAGTCTAAGGCCAAGTAAACTTACTAGTATTTTTATAGCTACTAATCCCCATCGGGGAATGGAAGTACTTGATTAAGTACTTCCATTTTTATTTTGTTCAGTTTGCTGAATAGAATCGCAATTATTCAGAACCATGTAATGGATATATGATGGTAAAAAAATAAGGAGGGAATTTGATCCCTCCTCTTCCTAACTGTTAACTCTCCATTATAAGGAGCATAGAGGTTTGTTATGTTTTTACAATTTTTTTCTGGCTTACAAGGTTGCCCGATTTATCTAAAATTCGGATCAGATAGACACCCGCAGGTTGGTCAGATATATTAATATTGAATGTTGGATTATGAATGTTGGATTGTGAATACACTTTCTCTCCAAGAATATTATAAATTTCAACTGACCACTGACCACTGATTACTGACGACTGTATTGTGAACTGTCCCGTGCTAGGGTTAGGATAAACATTGATATTATCTGATCCGCTACAACATTGCTGTCCTGAAGGATATTCCGCTCCGCGTTTTTCCTGCGGTGAAGATAAGGGACAGGAAACCGTAACGCTATTGTTGGCAATACATCCATGGGCATCGGTCACTTTCACGGTGTATGTACCATTGGCAACAGTTATGCTGGTAGCAGTTCTTCCGCCGGTCCATAAATATGCATAAGGAGATACGCCTCCGGAAGCGGTAATGGTTTCTACTCCCATGTGGTTTCCAATGCAGGAGTCATCAATAGCGGAACTTAATGCGGCAGGCTGGGAAACCGTTACCGATAAGGTGTTGCTGCAACCATGATTATCGGTTAACGTGGTTGTATAAGTACCTGCAGAAAGGCCCGTGATGCTATATGTAGTTCTTCCATTGGACCAGGCGTAGGTATAAGGAGTTGTTCCGCCACGCACACCAAGTGATATTTCTCCGCCTGTTCCCCCGTTACATCCAACATTCATAAGCAATGCGGCGCTGTCCCGCAGCGGATTGGCAGGTTGTGTAATCATTATCATTGCTCTTGTGCCCGCGCAACCGTTAATATCGGTAATCGTCACAGAATAGGTTCCGGCGCTTAAGCCCGATGCTGTGGCGTTAGTACTTACATTCGGAGTCCATGTGTAAGTGTAGGGTGGAGTTCCATACTTCACACCTACCGTTGCACTTCCGTTATTTCCACCGTTGCAAAGGATATTTACTTTATCGGCTGTCATCATACTGTCGCGGATAGCGCCCGGCTGTGTTATGGTGAAAGTAACCACCGATGAACAACTGTGTGCATCCTTCACGGTTACGGTGTAGCTTCCAAAAGGAAGAGCCGTTGCTGTGGAAGTGGTGCTATAACCGCGTGTCCATGTATAGGTGTAAGGAGTTATGCCGCCTGTCACACCAATTTGTGCCCCGCCTTTTTCTCCATTGCATACAGGATAAGTAATGTTTGCGAGGCTGGCAGAAAGTTCATTGGGTTCGGTAATAGTTACTGCTACTGTATTG
>DATHNK010000274.1:0-4384 GCA_035486075.1 Bacteroidia bacterium | reverse complement strand
GTATATTTGTTCTCTAATATTATTTAAAACACACTATGAAATCAATTGTAGTATCATTTTTTACAATCATGGGAATTTGGGTATTGTTGTCATTTTCCGGATGCTGTTCTGACAATACTCCGGACACTAACGTTGTGGTTCCACCAAGTCATGCGGTGCCCGATACTTCAGATTATACTTTTGTAGTTACAGGTGATAACCGTGTTGATCAAGGTGAAATTGTGGGGGATACTACTACAAATACTTACCAACTAAATCGTATGTTTATGGAGGTTTCGGAAATGAAACCTTTACCTAAAATGTTAATTTTTAACGGTGATCTGGTTTTTGGGCACACAAACGATACAGGAAAACTTGGAAATGAGTTAAGAATATGGATAGGTCTTTTTAATAAATCTCCATTGGCAAAATCCGGGGTAAAACTCATTGCTTTTACCGGGAATCATGAAGTGGGCCCTAATGGTGATGCCAATGGCGGGGATGAAAAGGAATTTGTTAGTATAATGGGCAAATATATTAATGGAAATAACGGACCAAAACCGGGAACGGCAGACAGTTTGCAAACAGACCAAAGCCAGCTCACCTATTCATTTAATTTGGGCAGCGACCATTATGTTATATGTAATACAGATGCGGCAGGACGTGAAAGCCGCATGCCATATCATTGGTTGCAACAAGATTTAAAACAAGCCCGCGTTGGCGGTGCAAGGCATATTTTTGTTTTCGGGCATAAGCCGGCCTGGTGTAATTATCCTGCTTCCGATTTCGGATTAGATGTGAATCCTGCGGACAGAGACAGTGCCTGGGCAATTATGGAAAGGTATAATGCAGAGGTTTATTTCTGTTCCCATCAGCATTATTGGGATTCCATTAAGCATGATGCCGGGAAAACATGGGAAATAATTGGCGGAAATGCAGGAGCGGATGGCTCCTACTATAAGGCTTGGAAAAACCCCTATTTCGGATATACGGTAGTCAGGGTTTATTCTAAGGTTGATATTACCAGTATGGGGCGCTATGTTGATTGGAAGAAGTACACCGCTAAAAGTGATAGTGCCACCCGGGTTCGCGCAAAGTTTACCATAGGGTATTAAATATAGTTTCTGTTTTATTATTTATTGTATGAAATTTATATTTGTTTAAAAATATACAATCCGGTTGATTCTATTCGTTTGCCATAGGGTGCAATAGGTATACAACAGATCTGTTTTATTCAGGGCTTTGTAGTAATGCTTAAGTAAATAACTAACGCAAGAAGTCATCATTTTTCCTCCTCCCCTTTTTTCCCACTTGACTTTTTTCACCTCCTGAAACTCCCTTTTAAAAGCGGGTTTTGTAAGCTGCCGGATAACAAGTTTTTAACAATCGCATTCCGGTGACTTAATATTCCCTTAACTCAATTTTTATCTTCAGAATTACCGTGTAATCCTTTACAGTAAAGGAAAGCATCGTGCTGCGCTGTTTTCGCTTTCAATTCACAAAAAGTTAAAAGTTATTAACAAGTGGGAGAAAGTGGTAAAAAGTGGGAAAAATTGTTATACTTTTACCATGTCGAAAAAAATAAGATGGGCGCACTGATAGGAGAATATGAATGCAAATTGGATGAGAAGGGAAGGCTTATGGTCCCTGCTGGTCTGAAGAAGCAGCTGCCCGCCAAAGAGCAAAAGAAGTTTGTTGTTAACCGTGGTTTTGAAAAACAACTCAACCTCTACCCGCGCAAAGAGTGGGAAAAGATCACCTCCCAGATAAATGAATTGAACCTGTTCGTGAAGCAGAACCGGGAGTTTGTCCGCAAATTCAACAACGGCGCTACAGAAGTGGAAGTGGATGGTTCAGGCCGTATACTGCTTCCTAAAACATTGATGCAATATGCGGGAATAGATAAGGAAGCCATTCTTTTTGCGCACTCTAACAGGATAGAAATATGGTCGAAAGCAGAGTACGATAAGTTCATGAAGGAAGGTGCGGATGACTTTGCCGGATTGGCTGAGCAGGTAATGGGTAACATGCCAAACAATAAAGGGAATGTATCATAGGCCGGCACTGCTTGAAGAGAGTATAGAGGGATTGAAAATAAAAGAGAACGGAACATATGTGGACGCAACATTCGGGGGAGGAGGACATGCAAATGCAATATTGGAGCGGCTTAAGAATGGAAAATTATTTGTTTTTGACCAGGATACAGAGGCACTTAAAAATAGTAAAAACGATAAAAATTTATATACCATACATTCCAACTTCAGGTTCATGAGGGAACAATTAAATGAAAAAGACATAACCAAAGTAGACGGCATAATTGCTGATTTGGGAGTGTCTTCTCATCAAATTGATACTCCGGAACGAGGTTTCTCTACCCGTTTTGATGCACCTCTCGACATGCGGATGAACACTACTGAAACGCAAACGGCGGCAGATATTATAAATTCTTATTCCGTTTCGAAACTCACGCTCATTTTCTCGGAATATGGCGAAATAGCCAATTCCCACAAACTTGCACAGGCAATTGGAAATGCAAGGGCAAGCGAAACAATTCATACCACCGGGGAACTTATAGAAGCAATAAAGGAATGTACTCCCGCCCAGTACCAGCATAAGTACCTGGCAAAGGTGTTTCAGGCTTTGCGCCTGGAATTGAACCAGGAGATGGATGCGCTGAAAGATTTGCTGAAGCAAAGTGCGGACTTGCTAAATGTAGGAGGAAGGTTGGTTGTTATATCCTATCACTCCTTAGAAGACAGGTTGGTGAAGAACTACATGCGTGCAGGAAACTTTGAAGGTATCCCGCAAAAAAACATGTACGGACATGACATAAAACCCTTCAATCCACTAACCCGCAAGCCTATTATTCCTTCGGAAAAAGAAATAGAAACCAATAGCAGGGCGAGAAGCGCCAAACTAAGAATAGCAGAAAGATTAGCATGAACAAGTTACTGTCGGACATAGATAAAGAAGAACAGATGCAGGCCGCCGATATGGGCGAACCTGAAACACGTAAACCTGTGAATAAGGTGAAACGCGGCTTCCTCTCTGTGATAAGCGGTGGTTTTTTGGCCGGAGATAATGCACTTAGTTCATTGCCATTCCTGTTGTATGTGGCTTTCCTTGGGATGCTTTACATCGCCAATGGATACTATGCGCACAACAGGCTGAAAGATCTGGATTCACTGGATAACAGTATTACTGAACTACGCACACAATACATTATAGCGAAAGATAAATTGATGTATTTAAGTAAGGAATCAGAAGTGAATAAGTCAACAGGAGATATGGGATTGAAGGAGTCTGTTATTCCGCCAAATAAAATTGTAGTCTATAATACCGGTAAGAAACACTGATGGATGCTAAGAAGGACATAGTGGTTCGCACGTATCTCTTATATACACTTATAAGCTTTATAGGCCTTGCTATTTGCGGCCGTGTCCTTTACATTCAGCGAATACAAGGCGATAAATGGAAAAAAGAGGAAGCAAACTTCACTACTTCCTTCCGCACAATTGAAGCTGTACGTGGAAATATTTACGCGGAAGATGGCAGCCTGCTTGCTACTTCACTTCCCTATTTTGATGTGGCTATGGATGTGAATACGGAATACATGACCGATGATATTTTCAGTTCGAGTATCGATTCATTGAGCATGTGTTTATCGTCGTTATTCAAAGATAAAACGGAAAATGAATATTATAAGGTCCTGAAGACCGCTAGGGATAATGGAGAGAGGTATGTTGTAATACATCACAACGTATCGTATGATGACCTGCAAAAGATGAAACGGTTCCCTTTAATTCGTTTAGGGAAATACAAAGGCGGGTTAATAGTGGAACAAAATAATCACAGGGAACTTCCCTTCAAGGACCTTGCTGAACGCACCATTGGCTATGAAAGAGAAAATGTTCAACCTGTCGGATTGGAAGGTTCTTATGGTTCCTACCTCGCAGGAGTGAATGGCCAGGGCCTGATGACAAAGACAGCAGGAGGCGTTTGGGTTCCGGTAGATAATGGCGAAAACCTTCAACCGCAAAATGGCTGTGATATTATTTCCACAATTAATGTAAATTACCAGGATGTGGCCGAAAACGCCCTCCGCACACAGCTTATGAAGCATCATGCTGAGCATGGCTGTGTAGTATTAATGGAAGTAAAAACGGGAAGAATTCTTGCTATTGCCAATCTTACCCGTAAAGATTCCGGTTCGGAATCATACCAGGAAATGTACAATTACGCAACAGGCGAATCCATGGAGCCGGGTTCCACTTTCAAATTGTTTTCACTGTTGGTTGCCATGGAAGATGGCCTTGTAAACCCTACCGATACTGTTAATCTGGAAGGCGGCAAACATACTTATTATGACAGAGTAATGAAAGATGCGGAGCATAATGATGAAGAA
>DATHNK010000273.1:0-3745 GCA_035486075.1 Bacteroidia bacterium | reverse complement strand
TTTGGAAAGGCATAGCACAGGATTCTATCGTAATGAATACCGATGATTTGCTTTGTGCAGGCGCAACAGATAATATGCTGCTCTCCTCTTCTATCGGACGTAATAAATTATTGATTCCCGGCGAAGTTATTTCAGGGCTTATTAATGGTACGGAAGAGTTTCTTGATAAACTGCGTAAGTATGGCATAAATATTATTTCTACAGGTGGAGAAACTGCTGATGTGGGCGATTTAGTAAGAACAATTATTGTGGATTCTTCCATAGTTTGCCGCTTGCGCCGGAATGCAGTTATTTCTAACGATAAAATACAGCCCGGAGATGTAATTGTCGGTTTAGCATCATACGGACAAGCTACTTATGAAGAAACCTACAACAGCGGCATTGCCAGCAATGGGCTTACCTCTGCAAGGCACGATACACTGGAACATTCCTATACTTCTTATCCGGAATCTTATAACCCGCTGATACCGGATGATGTAGTATATAATGGCAAGCGCAAACTGACTGAAGAGATTGCTGTAAACTGGAACGGCAAACAATACCTGACCGATATTGGAAAACTGCTCCTCTCCCCTACCCGCACTTACTTCCCTGTGATGCAGGAGATTTTAAGAGGATACAAAAACCATATTCACGGAGTGGTACATTGTACAGGCGGAGGGCAAACCAAAGTGTTGCATTTTGTAGAGAATCTTCACATAATAAAAGATAACTTGTTTAATATTCCTCCGGTTTTTCAAATCATTCACGAAAATTCGGGTGCTGATTTCTCTGAAATGTACCGTGTGTTCAACATGGGGCATCGTATAGAATTATACGTTAATGCCGAGGCCGCACAGAATATTATAGATGTTTCCCATAAATACATGATTGAAGCAAAAGTTATAGGCCAAGTTAAAGCTCATACCGGTAAAAAACTTACTATTTCAAGCGATAAGGGTACGTTTGAGTATTGATTAAGAAAAACGATATAATAGAATTATACCTATCTTTGCCTAAAGATTTATTATGAAAGCGAAGCAAAATAATTTTAATAATATAGTTGACAGTATCTACAATCTGCCTTTGGAGTTTAAGGAAGAATTACGAGTTCTTTTGGAACATAATATATCCGATGTTCGCAGAAAAGAAATTGCAGATAATTACAAGGCATCACAAAAAGAGCAAACTTCAGGTAAATTAAAATTTTCGTCTTCTATTCCTGCACTCAAAAAAATGCTTTAGTGGAAATTTCATTTAGCAATTCTTTTAAGAAAGGGTTTCGCAAAAGGGTAAAAAATTCAAACACAGAAGATTTCTTTTGGAAAGCAGTTGAAGTTTTTGTAAACGACCCTTTTCAAGCACAGTTAAAGACCCATAAGCTATCAGGTAACTTAAAGGGATTGTGGAGTTTCTCTATTGGGTATGATTTACGTGTGGTTTTTTATTTCACAAAAGACAAGCCGCAAAAAGCCGTGTTTATTGATATTGGAACCCACGATGAGGTTTATTAGGTGGGAAGCCCGACTTGCGATTATTTAATTTCATTGCCGCTTTCATCATAACTTTTTTTAGCCCCTTCCTTACCATTAGTATATTTTGTTTCATACTTAACTCCTCCTCCATCCCAATAATCTTTTGCCATTCCATTTTCCGCGCCATTGGTATATGGATATTCCCGGTGTATTAATCCATCGGGATAATATTCCTTATAAACTCCATTCATTTTGCCATTTGTGTAGGGTATTTCACGAAACAGGATATTCTCCCCATCAGAGTATTTGTAATAGTACCTTACCAACCCACAGGGATTCCCTCCACAATAAATGATAAGGCGGTAATATTTGGCCACAATACCTGTATCAGATATTTTAGTGGTATCCAGAATTAATTTTTCATTTTCGTCGAGGTATTCAAGCCATTTGCCTTCTTTCAAATCATTAATGAGTAGGTTTTTGGCTTCTGATTTATGGGTGAAGCCACTATCTTGATAAGGCTGTCCCTTAGCAGAAATAGCGAAGAGATGAGATACTGTTAGAATCAAAAAGATCTTCATTCCACAAATATAATTCATTCTTCAACTAGCGTTAATAACTCGTTCATACGTCATAACAGATGCCCCTAATTGTTACCCGCTTTTTGCCTATCTTTGCGCCATGTTAGATAAATTAGAAGCCATAGAAGAACGATATACAGAGATTGAAAGGCAACTTTCAGAACCTGATGCCTTGTCAGATATCAAGAAGTTTGCCAAACTCAATAAGGAATATAAGGAACTTACCAAGATTCATAATGCCTATATTGAGTATAGGAGTCTCACTTCCAACATACAGAATGCCAAGGATATGATGTATAAAGAGAAGGATGAGGAAATACGGGAAATGGCTAAAACTGAAATGGAAGAACTTCAGCCTAAACTTGAAAAATTGGATGAAGACATCCGGGTGATGTTAGTACCCAAAGACCCTGAAGATGCGAAAGATGTGGTGGTTGAAATACGTGCCGGAACCGGTGGCGATGAAGCCTCCCTTTTTGCAGGGGAGTTGTTCAATATGTATCTCCGCTATTGCGAAATAAAAGGCTGGAAAATAGAAATGATGGACCATTCTGAAGGTACTATGGGTGGCTATAAAGAGGTGGTATTTGAAATTCATGGAGAGAATGTATATGGCACCATGAAATATGAATCGGGCGTACACAGGGTGCAAAGGGTGCCTGCTACTGAAACACAAGGGAGAGTGCACACTTCCGCAGCTACCGTAATTGTTATGCCGGAAGCCGATGAACTGGATGTAGAAATAAAAGAATCGGACTTACGGAAAGATACATTCTGTTCGGGTGGTAAAGGCGGACAGTCAGTAAATACTACCAAATCAGCAGTAAGAATAACGCACATTCCAACAGGCTTAGTGGTACAATGCCAGGATGAACGCTCACAGATAAAAAACATGGATAAAGCAATGACTGTGCTGCGTAGCCGGATGTATGAAATGCAAATGGAAAAACGCAACAGCGCTAATGCTGCCAAACGTAAGACACTTGTTGCAGGCGGTGACCGTTCTGAAAAAATCAGAACCTATAACTTCCCTCAAAGCCGTATTACCGACCACCGTATCGGGTTTACAGCACATAATTTGCAAGCCTTTATGGAAGGAGATATCCAGGACTTGATAGAAGCCATACAATTAGCCGAAAATGCACAACGCCTCCAGGAGGGATATTCAACCGCCGTTTAATGAGTAGGATACTTCCCCTAAAGGAACTTGACATACAGGTAAAAAAGAAAAAGTCCTTCCTTTGTGTTGGGCTTGATACGGATATTGACAAACTGCCTACACATTTTGCCAAGACTCCCGTTGCGGTTATCAGCTTTAACAGGCAAATAATAGAAGCTACCCATGATCTGTGTGTGGCCTACAAACTCAATATAGCTTTTTATGAAGCTATGGGCGCCAAAGGCTGGGATTGCCTGAGGCAGACCATTGAACTTATTCCAAAAGATCTGCTGATCATTGCTGACGCTAAGCGGGGTGATATTGGCAACACATCCGCCATGTACGCCAAAGCGTTCTTTGATGATCTGGATGTACATGCAATTACTTTATCCCCATATATGGGCAAGGATTCTGTAACACCCTACCTGGAGCATAAAGGCAAATGGTCTATATTGCTTGGACTAACCTCTAACGATGGTGCTAAAGATTTCCAACTGCAAAAAATGAAAGATGGAAAGCCGCTGTATGAACATGTGCTGGAAACTTCAAAA
>DATHNK010000272.1:0-3720 GCA_035486075.1 Bacteroidia bacterium | reverse complement strand
CTACCGTATCAGAAAAATAGCCTGTTATATATACATTATTACGTTTATCGGCAGTTACACCATAATTGTAATTGGGATAAGAAATAAACGGAGGGGCAACAGCCCATAATACATTCCCTGCTCCATCGTACTTCACCAGGTAAGTGTTATATGCATTAATGTTACCCAGGTGGAATGCCCCGAAAGCTATAGAATCAGAGTAATATCCTGACTCCAATATATCATTATTCCGGTCGGTAGCCACCGACATTCCATTGACGTAGACAGAGGCGTCAAGAGCAGTAGCGCTTCTGGCCCACAGCGGGTTTCCGGCGGCATTATATTTTACTAAAAAATCAGATTGGATGCCGGTGAGATCAATGCCAATATTGCCAAAAGCCATTCTTGTCCCCATGCAATACCCCGTATAAACCGGATTGTTGTTTCTGTCAATGGCAACCTGGCTGGCAGTTTGCGAGCTGCTGCTGTCAGCCTGCCTGGTCCAGTACCAGGTTTGCCCTATGGAATCTGCCGAAAGTAAGGTTGCAGATAAAAATGCTAAGAATGAAAAAGTCTTTATTTGCATGGCTTTAGCGGGTTTAATGCTATTTCAAAGATAACTTATTTTAGAGTAAATGAAAAAGGGGAGTAACAATCAGGCAGTTAAATGATGTATCATTTACTAGTACGAATGCAGGAATATAAAGGTTGGGTGCTTTTATAAATATCTTTATTGCACCACAATTTTACTTGTGCCAATCAAATTATCATAATTGCCAGCCGGGCTCCGGCTAAAAACTCTAATAAAATACATTCCCTTTGCCAGGCCTTCGGCAGAGAGGGTGTATGAGTTGCCTGAAAATTCAAGAGATTTTAGTCTTCTTCCGGTGATGTCGTCCAATTCCAAATTGTGAGTGGTGAGTGGTGAATTGTGAATTGAAATAGTGGTGGTGTTAGAGAAGGGGTTGGGGAAAACTTTCAGTTCTTTGTTCTTAGCTTCCGGTTGACTTATTCCGGTTTCTAGGCTGCAGGAATTCCATCGCGCTACATAAGGGTCTGTTCCACCGTGAGGTGAGATTAAAGTATCTGGGCCACAAATTACTGTATTTACTAAGGTGCTTGCGAGGTATGTATATTTTCCCGATACGTCAGACGCAACTCCTACGCCATTAACACATCCATTTATAAGGATTGAACCACAGATGGCATTACCGGAACTATTAAATTTTAGCATGAAGGCGGATGCCGGCGATGTTGAATCTGAAGGGAGTCTAAGACTTCCGAATTTAAGGGTATCTGTATTAAAAGAGCTGTTTCCTCCTGCTCCGCCTATATAAATATTGTTAAATAGATCTGTTGATAAAGAATACCCTATCCAGCCACCATTGCCCGTTGACTGTTCCGCCCAAAGTATATTGCCTGTTCCATCATATTTAGTCAAAAAGGCTTGGTAATTACTACCGGAATATAAGGAATGCGTGCCGAAAGTTATAGTGTCTTGAAAATATCCTGTTAAGCATACACTTCCTGTTCTGTCAGTTGCTACTCCAAATGCATAGGAATCAAACGCAGAGGAAGAAGTAAGTCCCTGTCTTGCCCATAAAACATTGCCGCTGGTATCAAACTTCACTATAAACGGGGTCTCGTCTACCGAAGGTGGCTCTGTCAAAGTGTCCATACCAAAAATAATTGTGTCCTGAAAAATACCTGCTATGTATGCATTCCCTTTTTCATCTGTAGATATTGAGTAAGCCTGGTCGCTGGCAGAAGTGGATTTAAATGTTGATTGTTTCGCCCAAAGCACATTTCCATTAGCGTTATATTTTGCTATGAAAATATCCGATACTCCTCCGGGTGAATTTAAGTAGTGAGTGCCAAAACTTGCTGAATCGATAATAAACCCCGTTATATAAATATCTCCTTTTGCATCCGTGGCTACTCCATTTCCCTGTCCACGGCCACCGGAAGGAATCAAAGCTTGTTTTATCCACAATATATTTCCATTTGAATCGAATTTGGCAAGATAAATACCTAATGTTCCCTGTGGTTCGGTTACTGTATAAGAACCAAATGAGACTGTATCCCAAAAAAGTCCTGTAACATAAACATTGGACATGGAATCAGTAGCAATAGAAAGCCCATAGCTGCCTGAAGTACTATTCCCCGCGGGTTGCACCAACCATAGAATCTTACCGGTTGGATCGCACTTAGCTATGTAGGCTTCATCACTTGAGTCCTGTAATGTAAACCTTCCTAATGTAATAGAATTTGAATATTGCCCGGTAAAATATGCATTCCCATTTCTATCAGTAGCCACAGAGGACCCAAGATCATTCGCTTTTAATGATACGTTTCCAACATCACCCCACACCCAACTCTGTCCTTCACAAAATGAAAAACTAAAAATGAAAAGCCCCGCCGTCGCTAAAAGGCGGCTATGGCGGGCGAGGGAAAAACAGAAAAGTAGTTTTATTTTTTTCATAGTTTACTATTTAATTGCCTGTCCGGCTCGGACTGCCGGTCGGGCTCCGACCTATTGCACCACAATTTTACTTGTGCCAACTAAATTATCACTTTTATCAAAGATACGTACAAAGTATAAACCGGGGGTAAGGTTTTGTGATGATAACTCATAATTTTTTCCGTTGAATTCATCCCGTTGCAGCCTTCTGCCCGTAATATCATCTACTTCTGCATAATAATTGGAGCTTATGCTTAAAGAAATATGGGTGAATGAATGGAATGGATTAGGAAACACTTTTAAAGTTGGAACTTTGTAAGTGGCAATTCCTGTAGTATTAATGAATCCTATAGAATCGGCAACGGGGTATTGATAAAAGCAAAGTACCTCAATGTCGTTGGTATTCGTAAGCCAGTTGGCCGAATCTTTATATTGTGCCAGGTAAGATACGGCAGCGGATGTCCCCGGGTATTTTGATAATTGGAAAATAATTTTATTTTTGTTTAAATAAATTGTATCTATCACAGCGCCGCCGGAATTTTCCAGTTCATAGTTCTGAATGGGGAATCCGTAATCATGCTGAATTAAAGAGTCGGCATTTTCAACCACAATCATAGTTGTGGAATCAGCAAGGTAAGCTGCTGTAACCATAGGGGCGTCAACCTCGCGTGCAGGGGTAATGCCGTATATATCCCGTGCAATTACATTGTATATCCGGTTGCCCCAAATTTCGTAGCCACCTTTATAATCGAAGTGGCAATCTCCGCTGTCCTGCCTTAGCGCCGATGTTGACATTATTTCTATATCCGTGTCGTGCATAACAGCTTCCTGGCGTTGCGCTTCTTTAATATCCATCAGGCTATAAATGTTGGCGCCGCACCCGTTGCGTGTCTGAAAAATATATGTTTTTTTAAATCCCGGAAAGTCTTGCATAAAGGAATTTTCAAGCGTATCAAATTCCAGTTCATAGGCGGGGGTGCTGGTTCCGTTCAGGGCATCTGTTTCCCCCTGGCTCCACAGGATAGCCCTTACATTGTTTTGAAGCCCTGTTTTAGTTAAGCGAAAATAAAGGCGGCCATAATTCGAGTTGGGATTGGTTTTATAATCGGGAGGGCGTTCATAATAACTTATAGGTGTTCCTCCGCAGCCATTGTTAAAAATAGCTACCGGTATTCTTATACTGTCGACCAGCAATCGCCCCAGCCTAAGCCCCCACTGGCCGGTATGTCCATTTTCCAAGAAGAAACCATCAGCTTCGCCTGTGAACCATTTTAAATTGG
>DATHNK010000271.1:0-3748 GCA_035486075.1 Bacteroidia bacterium | reverse complement strand
AAGATTGCTTCGCAGAGCCTCGCAATGACGGTCGGAGGCCGACAGCCAAATAATTTATGTCAGCAACTGCTCAAAAAAAGCGCCGATCTGTTTTTCTTTATCTACAAAGTGGAGTTCCAGAATCCAGTGGCGGGGGTTGCCATTGGCATCGGGGGCAAACATATCCATGTGGTTATCCTTATGAACCCAAAGCCAGGGTTCGCCCGGAGCTAAACGCTCATGTGGGAAATGCCCTATAAGATGCCCTGCCAAATAATTCCCTTGAGTATAGCCCAGCTTTTTAGCGAGGCCGTCTATATACCAAAAGTATTCGGAGCAGGTTAGTTTGGTTTGTTTGTGAAACCACTCATAGCCCTCGTGCCAGGCTGCTTCTATATCCTTTACCAATTTGTGCTTTAATGGGTCATTGCCCAATACATACGTCCTGCCGAAATCTGCTTCCCATTCTTCAATAATTGGGCCGAAATCAAAAAAAAGAATATCATCTTTTTGTAAAATTAAATCATCCGGGTTTTCATCATAAGGCGCAAGGGTATTCGTACCGGCACGGACAATGCGCTTATGCCAGAATTTTTCTATCCCGAATAGCTCCTTTGCCAAGGCAAATATCTCCTCATTTAATTCCTTCTCCGATTTGCCGGCAACAATAAGCCCCCGCTCTTGAATAGCTTTAAATAATTGTTCTGCAATTTTTTCGGCTTGGATTAGGTTGGTTTTGGTGGTGGAGGTTGGCATGGAATGGGGTTTTGTCTTTTGGGAGCGAAGATAGAGGTGAAAGGGGTAGGGATGAATTGGAAAATGTTAAAGAAACTTAAGGGGATAAGTATATGTATTTATCTATGTCGCCTTCCTCTTGAAAAAGCATAGCCAATAATAAAAATAAAAAACATTACACCGCAGATTATCCCACAAATTTCTATATGGAAAAACACGAACAGCAACCAAGATATAATGAATAATAGGAAAAATATTCCAGGTAGAGCTGAGCTATTATCTACAGACTGTTGAACTGGCCTATATTCTTTAGGAGCATCACGAAGAGCCATCCACCTATCTTCTTCCTGTTTTTTTCTTAAATCTTTTGCATCATGCTCTGCTTTATGGCAATTAGAACAAAGTATCTCTAAGTCTTCAAGGTCTTCGTTAAAAATTGTTCTATATGTTTTATGGTGAACTTGTATATCCGTTTCGCTCTGGCACCTCTCACATTTCTCTCCTCTGAGTAAAAATAATTCAAATTTTTTCTCAGCCCATTTCTCGCTCTTAAGATATTGTTTGTATTTGGCTTTATTTAAAGGAGGACGACGCATTAATAAGCTATAATAAAATTTACTTTTAACATTTGCATATTGTTAACATTCTCCGACCTTTTTCCAAATTTCCCACCCTCTATTTTTATCAGGATCATTAGCTCTATCTCTTGGGAATAAAAGCTGATACAGAACTAACAGTTTTGTTTCGTCCTCTTCCAATCGAAATATTTTATATGTTCCCAATGTACCCTTCTCATTGCCTTTAATGTATCGAAATCTTCCGTCAGCAAATTGTCCATTTCTTTCCAAGAACTCAATTGTTCCAGCCACCTCATTATCGATCCAATATAAGGCATGGATTGAGAATGTATGATTGCCCTCATATTTTAAATGAATTTTTAAACCATTATTTTTCTTCTTGAGATTTTCATTTTTCGTATCGTCCGTATTATCTTGTCCAATATCCTCTCGTTCATATTCTCCAACTATTTTTTTATAATAATCGTATATTCTTTTAGAATAAATATATTCCTGTAGCCAAAGTAGTACAGATGCACTAAATAATCCTATAACAATATCTCGTGCAATTTCCAAAAATGGCAAATACTCATAATAAATGCACGGTATAAATAATTCAATGAACAATATAAAAAATGCAATAATTAAACTTATTGTAATAATTCCTACAAGTGGCCCAGTTTTATCTTTTGGAAACATTTCGTTACAATATAAAACAATGATTAATAATTTTTGCGAATGCAAATATACCTAAAAGGCTTAAGGTGTTTCTTAATTTCCTTAACCGCCAAGTTCGCAAAGAAAGGTGAAGGAGGACAAGTACCCTTCACCTCAAAACAACCCGCAAAGAGGCTAAAGCCCCAAAATGGTTGGGTTTATTTATACCCCACCATAAATGGCGGGGCTAATGAATGAACGTATCCCGCCATTCATTCATTAGCCACGGCTTTCAAGCCGTGGTTAGGTTAATACAATATAATTTGTAAGGCTTTAGCCCTTTATTTACTTAGCAATTGCTCAAGCTTTTCCTGGGTAAGTCCATTTGCTATGGCTTCATCACCCATGGCATCGAGCATCTGTTTGTATTGACTTAATGAGGAACGGTTCACGATTTTTTTAAGCCATCCGTTAATGGCACTACTGATGCTCTTTTGGCGACTCTTGTCAGCATGCATGAATGCTTTGGCAACTTCGTCATCTACCTCAATAACTATGCGATTCATAATAGTATAATTGTATTAAAAATATACGAAATTTATTTGCAACCTACCTCTAACTTATAATTAATCGGCAAATAACCTTTTAAGTTGCACATGAAGCCGCCAAGTGCGCAAAGAAACTGCCCGCAAAGGTGCAAAGGGGCTAAAGCCCCAAAATGGGTGTTTATTTATACCCCACCATAAATGGCGGGGCTAATGAATGAATGTTCCTCGTCGTTCATTCATTAGCCACGGCTTTTAAGAGTTCATTCATTTGCCACGGCTTTCAAGCCGTGGTTAGGTTAAAACAATACAATTGGTAGGGCTTTAGCCCTTAAATAAAGGGAAATAAATTAATTACCTATCTTTGCAATGAGTTAAACTATAAAGCATCTATGACCTACATTTCAATAGATACGAATAAAAAAGAGGCGTTACTCTTTTTAGAGTACGTTAAAACATTGTCTTTTGTAACTATTTATCAAAAACCAAACCGTGTAACACGTGCAGCGATAGGTGAATCAAAAAAGGGGAAGACCAAAAAATATAAAAGTTCTAAAGAACTTATTTCATCTTTAAATAAATAGGTCTTGTTTGCATTACGAACTACCAATCAATTTTGAAAGGATTACAAGGTATGTCGTAAAAGGGGTTTAAATCTGGAGCTAATCAACGAAACATTTGAACTTTTAGAAAAAACTGGCGAGGTACCTGCAGAATATAATCCGCATAAATTACGGGGGAATTATGTAGGTTATTGGGAGTGCCACCTTTTGCCTGATTGTTTATTGATATGGTACTGTAACAAAAATAAAAAGGAAATTCATTTAGTCAGAACTGGCACACACAAAGACTTGTTTTAATTGGGGGTTTATTTATACCCCACCATGAATGGCGGGGCTAATGAATGAAAGGTTAATTCCTGGTTTTAACTTTGGCTAGTTTCCGCTTTTTGCTTTTTTTCAGAATTGCCTCAATTTCTTTGATGGTCTTTTCGTCATCAATACCAACTACCCATCCAATAAGAGCGAGCTTTCTTGTCGCAAGGTGTGCTGCAGATATATTTTTGGATGTATTCATAGAATACAAAATTAAGCAAAAATTTAATTGCAAAATTGGGTAAGATTGCTTCGTTCCTCGCAATGACGAGAACGCCGTATTATTGTGATGCTGAAACAAGTTCAGCATGACCGCACGGGCTTTGTGTAGCGCAACAAAAAACCCTTCCATTTCTGAAAGGGTTAATTTATAATTACTAATTATTAATTACTAATTGAG
>DATHNK010000270.1:0-2155 GCA_035486075.1 Bacteroidia bacterium | reverse complement strand
TATTTAATCCTTTCAATATTTATATAAGCCGCTTCCGACTTGCGCAGGCTTAATTTGTAGCCTGATACTATTACAGCTATAGGGTCGCCCAAAGGAGCATAACTATCCATCCATACAAGTTCTCCGGGGGTGCAACCCATTTCCATGAATTTCAATGCTTTCTCTTCGTCATTAAAGGAGACAATACTTCCCGATTCCCCGGGTTTTAATTTATCAAGTGTACATATTTGTGCAGACATCAGGGAAATTATGAAATACAAAGTTAACATCTTGCTGAAAAGAAGGGCATACCTTCTTTGGGGTATTTGGGGTTCATGAAAAATATACGAAAAGCGCAAACACCTTTAAACCTTAGTAGAAAAATCGATTAATGAGTAAATACAACCTTATTATCTTAACGCTGAATTGCATAATTGAGAATAAGGTTTAATTATTTCGCCTGATTATTTCTACTAAGGTTTGAAGAACGAGAACATAGTAAGGCAGGTCTATGCGTTGACTTACGAATACCAAAATTTAAGGATATAGCCACTTTCAATAAACTCATTACATTTGTGCGTATTGATCACGGAAAATGAGACGAGGGCCATTCAGAATGAAAATTTTTATTAGCAGGGTAGCTAACGATTTAAGGGTTGGATTCCTTATAAGGCCCCTGGTCATTGCCCTGTTGATAGGTGCGGCCGGAATGTATCTATCTACCCTGGAGGAAAATTACCCCCAAATAAGGAACTGGATACCAACCATGTTGTTCCCCACTACCCAGGACCCTGCAGTGGCGCAGCTCATCCTCAGCAATATTGCTACTGCCATGATGACAGTGGTGTCTATAGTATTCGCTATTTTATTAATGACCTTAACCCTTGCATCTACGCAATTCTCTCCCCGGATCATAATAAGTTTTGTACGCGACCGTGTTACTCAGCAAACCCTTGGGATTTTCCTTGGAACTTTTCTCTATTGCCTGGGGTCATTACCTGCGGCAAGAAATCTTCCAACCGCATTTTGTCCTGTAGTAACAGTCTTCGGGGCCATGGTGCTGGCCTTTTTATGCGTAACCTGGCTTTTGTTTTTCATTATTCACATATCACGGGCAGTTAGTGTAACCCATTTGGTTGACCGCATTGCCCGCGAAACGGAAGATATGATCATGCAAACCCTTCCCGAAATGCGCGGCGCAAGCGAAACAGTGCAGAAGACGGTTCCCCCGGCACATATTGATGAAGTAGGAACACCGGTATTAAGTGATAAATCAGGATACATTTTGGCTATGGATAATGAGAAATTATTCGCTATCGCTAAAAACAACGATATAACAATTCATGTGGTAAGAAGGATAGGCCACTTTATTCCGGCCGGTATTCCTTTATTGGGAATAAGTGGAAAGGGCAAACTAACTCCTGAACTGGACAGGGCTCTTAAAAAGGCTTTTGATATCGGCGCAACACGTACCCTTGATGAGGATATTGAGTTTGGTATATTACAGATCGTTGATATTGGCTTAAAAGCCGTATCTGCAGCATCGAACGACCCAAGTACAGCTATTAACTGTATTGACCAGCTTAGCAGTATTTTAATCCGGTTTGCCATGCACAGGGCGCCTCAAACCGAATTTTATTATCCTGAAAACACACTCCGGTTATCTATCCCCTGGCTCGGTTTCGACCGGATACTGGAATCTGCATTTGAACAGATACGCCTTTATTCACAGGCCGATGTTGCCGTGAGCCTGCGCCTTTTACGGGCTTTTTCTGATATTGCCTCTACCTTGCCGGATAAGGAATCAAGAAAGTTATTGGTAGAACAAGGCATCAGGCTGGTTGCCGGATGTTCTGAAAAACTGGCAGAAGAGGTTCTGAAAGAAATGCATGCCCGTTTAGCAGCCCTTGAAAAAATGGCATAACCTTAAAACAAAAAAGCCCTGAGTATTTACCCAGCGCTTTTTTATAAATCAATTTACTGTTTAATTTATAGGAGTCTTAACAACCCGTTGAATGTGGTCATTTCCAAGCCTGATTAAATAAATAGCTTTAGGAAGTGATGATACATGGAATGAAGTTTCAATAGTATTTACTCCTGTTGTCAATTCGTTTTGCATTAGCATTTTACCATTAATGTCAAAAAGTTGTGCAACCAATCTTTCATTTTCCGGGAA